>NZ_JAUBOY010000007.1:145523-161663 GCF_036700465.1 Microcoleus sp. T3_A4
TAACGGATGTAACGGATTGAAGGAAGAAGGGAGAAGAAATATTGGGCGATAGAAATGGCTTGTAGGCACAGGAAACGCGCCTGCTAAGGGTGGGAAATATCGGGCGATTTCTCTCGCCCTTTATCAGGGGAAGTTACTAAATCAGTGCGCCGTTGATAAAGCTGCTAACTACAGCCAAGGCGATCGCCCCCAGTACCGCGCTCCAAAGGCCCATCCGCAAACTAAATCCTTCCACTAACTTCGCAGCCGAGGCAAAAACAATCACGTTCATGACAAAAGCAAACGCGCCGGAAAGCAATCCCAGCGTCAGTAGGTTCGGCACGAAAAAAACTGCTTTCAGAATTGGCAAAATTAAAACATTCAACATTCCCAAAACCGCAGCGGAAATTACTGCTTTCGGTGTGCTGTCAATTTCTACGCCGATCGGCAGTTGAGAAATTAGCAGCAAGCTGCTACCCGTCACGAGCCAAGCAATCAAAAAATCGATCGGTTCCACAGCGCCCCTACCTCCTTAACAGTTGAATTGTCAAAAAAACTTGATATTTAACATACATCTTATATATCTTAATTAAACAATCCGGCTGATTCGTCTGCCAATCGACAGAATTTATGTCTGTTACTAAAGAGTTAGGAGTTATAATCCCTGTAATCATCTGCCCAATCATCCGGATGGGAACCGTATCAACCTGTTAGTTGAATAAAAAGAGCAGATTAATTAATATGGCTGGCGATTTTTCTTTTAACTCTAAAATCCGATTCGACAAAAATGGCTTGGACAATGCTTCACGGCAACGCAGCCGATCGCTCCAAGTTATGATTTTTATGCTGCTCGTCACTTCCTTGATGGCGCTACCAATATTTCGTCTAGCCGAATTGCAACTGGTACAGGGAGCCTACAACCGACAGCGGGCGGAAAATAACCGCATTCGCCCTGTTTCAGTCCCAGCGACTCGCGGTCAAATTTTAGACCGCAACGGCAAAATTTTTGCGGCCAGCCGCGTATCTCGATCGGTCTATGTGTGGCCAAAAGAGCGATCGGCCAAGGAGTGGCAAGAGATCGCCGCTACACTGGGCCCGATCGTCAAACTTCCCGCGGCCGAAATTATCAAAAAAATCGATGTAGCTGGCTACAGATCAGCCCTGCCAGTGCGAATTAGTAAAGATATCGATGTCGGTACTTTCGTCGCTTTGGGAGAACAAGCTAATACTTTGCGGGGAGTTGAAATTCGCGTAGAATCGAGCCGAGACAATCCCCACCAGCAATTAGCAGCTCACCTTTTGGGATACGTCGGCGAAGCTAGTTTAGAGCAATTAAAAGCTAATCCTGCATATCCGATGGGGATGCTCGTCGGTCAAATGGGAGTTGAAAAATTAGCCAATTCAACTTTAGAGGGCGTTTGGGGAAACCGTTTAATCGAGGTGAATGCTAAGGGCGAAGAAATCCAAGATTTAGGTGTAAAAGACCCTATTCCCGGCAAACCGGTGCAGCTAACTTTAGATTTAGATATGCAGAAAACTGCGGAAAAAGCTTTGGGCGATCGCCTGGGTGCAGTTGTGGCGATCGACGTAAAAACCGGAGCTCTTTTAACAATG
Organism: Microcoleus sp. T3_A4; assembly: GCF_036700465.1. Classification (NCBI taxonomy): domain Bacteria; kingdom Bacillati; phylum Cyanobacteriota; class Cyanophyceae; order Oscillatoriales; family Microcoleaceae; genus Microcoleus; species Microcoleus sp. T3_A4. The sequence continues at coordinate 147,117 of NZ_JAUBOY010000007.1, forward strand.
GCTAGTTGGCCGACATTTGACCCCAATATTTTCACCCGCAAGGTGACTCAAACAGAATGGGATCGACTGCAAGGGCCAGAAAAACCGTTTTTAAATCGAGCAGTTCAAGGTTATCCAGTCGGTAGCACTTTTAAAATTGTCACTGCTATAGCCGGGATGGAGTCTGGCAAGTTTTCTCCTGACTCGACTTTAGGAACTTCTTCGTCAATTAACATCGGCGGAATTTCTTTTAACGAACACAGCGGCGGTTACGGCGTTATCGGTTTCCGCGATGCTTTAGCCTACAGCAGCAATACGTTTTTCTATCAAGTAGGTATGGCTGCAGGCCCCGAAGAAATGGCGAAAGCAGCTAAAAAAATGGGTATTGGCGGTACTATTAATTTAGATCTTTTGGGGTTAGAATCCGCCAATCACGGTCAAGTTCCGATACCCGCAGAGAAACAGAAAATGTATGGGGAAGATTGGTACGTTGGCGATACAGTAACGATGTCGATCGGTCAAGGTTTGGTACTTTGTACTCCCCTAGAATTGGCTGTGATGGTGTCAACTGTTGCTAATGGCGGTTATCGAGTTCAGCCGCATTTATTGGCTTCTCAAACCAACACTCCTATTACCCAAAAAGTTCCCACAGGTATTAAGCCTGCAACTTTGAATGTTGTTCGCCAGGGATTGATTGACGTGGTGAAAAAAGGTACCGGCAAACGCATGAATGATGGTACTATTCCTTTAAGTGCTGGTAAGACTGGGACGGTGGAAATGCCCGGTCATCCTGACAATTCTATGTATGTGGGTTTTGCTCCTGCTGACAAACCGGAAGTTGCGATCGCAGTTATAGTTGAAGGCGGCGGATTTGGTTCTGTATCGGCGGCACCAATTGCTCAAGAGGTATTTAGAACCTATTTTCAAAAGCAGGGTTTTAAACCTACTAATAAGCCTCTATAGTCATTAGTTAATTATTAACTGTTGACTGTTGACTGTTCTCATTTTGTCCCATAGTTCGATCGCACTATTCTTGATATCTGGGAAAAGTGCGATCGATCAAAAATTTTCCCCTACCAACCGTCTCACTTCCAAAGTCGATAAATTCATCATTGGCGCCACCTGTTCCAGATTCCTCCCAGAATTTAAGAGTTGAGTTACGAGCGATCGCAAAGCTGACTCCGCTGCCAGTCGTGCTTGTTGCTCCGCCAGTCGTCCCAGGTTCTCTTCCTTGTGAGTCTTCAAAAACTCACCCGTTTCAGGAACTCTAAACCTCAATTCTCCTGAAATTATATGCAATTCCAGTCCCAGCACTTCACTGAACAACCACAGCGTATCGAAAGCGATATTGTTGGCTGCAATCGGCTCGTACTGATTATTTATCAAACGTACTCCCTGTAAAATCGGATTCAGATAATCTCCCGACGGATCGTACTGAAAATATTCCCTAACTCCCAAAGCCCGATAAATTTCCGGTTTAATTTCTTGGTCTTTCGTCTGAGTTGTTTCCGAAGTAATTTCTAGGACAAAATCTGGAGTAATTCCCCCTTCTTCCCAAACTTTATAATTATCCCTTTTGCGGTTGGCTACTCCAAACACCACATAAACATCCGGGACCACAACTGCCTGATTGTTCCCTTCTTCATAATATATGAAAGAATTGGCTGACACATAAACATCAGAACGTTCTTGAAAGTAAAGCTTGACCGCTTCAATGCTGTAAGTAATGTAATCGCGCGTGATGTCGCTTTCAGCCATCGGCTCTCCGTCGCTGCTGGGATATTCAATTTCTAGTTGTTCGACTTGAGTTAAAATTGTCATTTTTCAATTTTCCTCAAACGTTATTAATTGAATGGTAGCATTCTGTCGGAGTTTGGAAAAGTTCGATATTTCTCAAACAAATCAACAGCCATAAGGTATGCAGGCAACACCCTACATAATTAGGTTCTGCGTCCTGGACTGTAAGGCTGGTAAGATGGTGTACAGATACAGACTATTTAAATTCTAATTAATCCCTCTGTCTAAAATAATCATTTCCGAACCAACAACCGGACTTCTAGCTATTAACTTTCCTTCCATGTTGGCAATTTCTAACTTGCTGAAATCGAGTGAGTTAGCCTCCTTCCACATCTTCTTTGCTAGTTGATTTTGCTCAACTTCGCTGAGTTTGTACCAATCTTCAGCGACTTTTACTGTCAAAATGCTGCTGGAAAAATTAGCTTGAACAGACTCAACTAAACCGCCGCCCAGTCGATTCTTAATGTCAGTAACTTGATTTTGAATCGCAGCAATCAGAGACTGTTCGGGCGTCAGCGGTGGCGGTGGGATAAGTTCTACTTGTTGGGGTTTTTCTGGAGCCACTAAATCGGGCAACTTGCTTTTGAATTTAGTAGAGATTGGCTCAGATGGTACGATCGCCTCTGGCGATTTTGGCGTTCCCGATGCCATAAAATCACCAAACGTTGGCGGCGACTGCTGCGCTGCTGGCAAAGGCACTTTTGCTACTTTCTCCGGCGGTTTTGCTGAGAAACTGTTGAAAGTTACACCGACTACAACGATAAGAGTTGCTGCTATGGCGGCGTTTAAAATTGGATCGGACAGCTTCTCGTTGGCAGATGGTGGCAGTAGCGATCGCACTAGCCGTACAATACTTTGCCAAAGTACACCAATGTTCTCTAAAAAACTCCCTTCCCTGCGTTGGGATACAGGCTTTTTATCAACTTTTACAGCAACTTTTGGCGGCACGCTGTTAACTTCCACAGCAACAGCGGGAGGAGTTACTGTTGCTGAGTCAGAAGCGGTGGGCGCGATCGGCTTTTGGGCCTGCAACGGGGGTTCTGCTGCTAATTTTTTGCCTTTTTTTCCCAAATTCCCAATCGAGGCCATCAAAGCTTTGATTGTCTGATTTTTGGGAACAGCGCTGCTGGCATTTTGAGTTTTGCTGCCAGTGGGGGCAGACTTTGCAGCCGAATCAACCTGCGGTGTCGGAGATTGAGAGGGTTCTGGAGTTGACTGGTTTAGTTGTTCTTCTGACATTTTCTCTGCTTTGGGGCGTTGCAAATATATCTAAACGCGATAAATTTTAATTGAGCCATCTCAACCTTAATTTATCATTTAACTTAGTTGTAACTGAATCAAAATGAGCATCAAACGCCGTCACTTTCTAATTTTAGGCAGTCTCAGCAGCTTAGGTTTTGCCGGAGTCTGGAAAATGTTTCAGCTTCGGACTTCCTGGGGTACAGACACCGATGCTGCTGTGGCTTCTAACGTTGAGGCAGAAAGGGCGATCGTCCCTTTGCCGGCCTCACAGCCTATTTTACGCTTTATTTCGGTGGCCGACACCGGTACCGGCGCTGAAGGTCAGTATGCTGTAGCTGAGGCGATGGCGCAATATCACCGGGAAAACCCTTTTAATGTTACTGTTCTCGCCGGCGACAATATCTACAACAACGGCGAAATTGAAAAAATTAATGCTGTTTTCGAGCGGCCTTATCAGCCCTTATTGCAGCAAGGCGTAAAATTTTATGCTTGTCTGGGAAATCACGACATCCGCACTGCTAACGGCGATCCGCAAGTTAAATATGCGGGTTTTAATATGCAAGGTCGCTACTATACTTTTCGGCGCGATCCGGTACAGTTTTTTGCTTTAGATACCAATCACAATGCGGATTGGAAAAATCAGCTTGTTTGGCTGGAAAAAGAGTTGAGTCAGAGCACGGCATCTTGGAAAGTTGTGTTCGGTCACCACCCGATTTATTCCTCTGGCGTCTACGGATCGAATCAACCTTTTATTAAGACTTTGGCGCCTTTGTTTCAAAAGTACGGCGTGCAGCTTTATATCAACGGACACGAGCACAGTTACGAACGCACTCGCTCGATTAACGGTACGACTTATTTAATTTGCGGTGCCGGCGGGGGCACTCGTCCGGTGGGGCGTTCTGAGTGGACGGAGTATTCTGCTAGCCGCCTGAGTTTTGCGACGTTTGATGTCTATGATGACCGGATGTTTGTCAGTTCTATTGGTACTGACAAGCGGGTTTTTGACCGAGGGGTGATTCAAGTGCGATCGGCTTAATTCAGATTATATTCAGGAGCCAACAAAATGAATAGGGGTTGTAGAGCCAATAAAACTGGTTTTGTTTTAGAAACAACTGTAGAAGGTACGTTGAGAGGCCACGGATATCTCGAAATATGTCCCCAGTTGCCGAAAAAGCGCAAGCTAGAGTGGCTCTTAATCTCTACTGAAAATCCCAAGCGATATGCTAAACAGGTTTATATCGGGTCTAGCATTTATGAAACTGAAATAAATGTCGATTTTTACATTGTTAATTCCGGTGGGTTTTCTCGGGGTCTAATTGTTGAGTGCAAGTGGCAAGAAGACAAAGGTTCAGTAGACGAGAAGTATCCTTACCTCAATTTAAATATTAAAAATTGTTATCAAGTGCCAACTATTGTTATAGTGGGCGGTGACGGTATGAGGCAAGGTTCGATCGACTGGTTTAAAAAACAAATTCCTGACAATCAAAATCTGTTGGCAGTTCACAAGCTCGAAGGTTTTATTACCTGGGCTAACAAATATCTGTAACAGAACTTACGGAACTTGCACCGCGTGTGGGGAAACTACGTATTGCTCCTACAAAATATGCTTAGGATCGCGAATTAAATAATTTACACAAGTTTGTGGGGTGTAGGGGTTGGGCCAGAAAGCCCGCCATTTCTGGACGGGCGGGACGCCCATCCCACAAGAACCATCACGCATTGTAAGTTATTTAATTCTCCTTCCTTAATTAGAGACTTGGCTTAAATAAGATTTAAAATAAACGTATTAATAATTCCTTGATTTGGCCGCGCTTAGAAGTATTAGAATTAATTCCCCTAGATGCTGAAATTTCAATGATTTTTGGCAGAGATTTATTTGGGAAAAGTTGAGTATCGCTGTAGATTTTTTCGATAAAATCGCAGTTAGAATTAGACAGCATAACTTTCACGCCCCGTTCTGCAAGTTCTGCAAAAATATCTCTCAGTTTAATCTGTTCCGATTCTTTGAAATTATCCCGGCTGTAAGTCGTGAAGTTACTGGTGGCACTGATTGGATAATAAGGCGGGTCAAAATAAACAAAGTCTTCGTTGCTGGTAGCAAAATCCAAAATTTCACCGAATTTTCTGACTTCAATTTGAGCGGGCGCGAGTAAAGATGAGACCGATCGCAGTAAATCTGCTTGACAAATGTTAGGATTTTTGTATCGACCTATGGGAACATTAAATTCACCTTTTGAGTTTTCTCTATAGAGGCCGTTGTAACAAGTTTTATTTAGGTAAATCAGGCGTGCTGCTTTTTCTGTATCTGTTTTGTAGGAGCGCGATCGCACCGAGTAATAATAATTTTTATTGTCCTTGGTGTGTTCTAACTGATGCTCCTGTAAAAGTAGAATCAGCTCCTCAACTTTATCCCTGACACAGCGATAAGCATTAATCAACTCAGGATTAATATCTGTTAAAACAGCTTGCAAACCAGGGTGCTGCTGTGCTAAGTAAAAAAATACAGCTCCGCCACCCAAAAAAGGCTCGTAGTAAGTTGTGAACTTTTCAGGAAAATAAGGTTGATATTGTCCAATCAACCGAGTTTTGCCTCCTGCCCATTTCAGAAAGGGACGTGGCAAGACGAAAGAAGGTGCGGCAGCAGACATTTATCTAGAAATAACGGCCCTATAATATTTATCACAACTAGAACTCAATAGACATACTTCTGAAGTTGTTACCGGAGGTCGCGTGGCATTAAGTGGCATTAAAAAGACAGTGCCGGAGCGATCGGCGAAAAGTTTTCGTTAGAATTATATATGTCAGCCTCGCCGGCAAAAATGCCCGATCGCCCGATCGGCAGATTTAGCTCCGGCTGTGCCAAAATTGTCTAACTCGCTCACAAGTGTTACCAGTCAAAGATCGTGCTGTGACACTTTACCCCACCAAGCCAATGCAAGATTTTATTAATAACGTCTCTCGCTACCCTCGCTTTTTCATTACGATATGTCTGGGAATTTTCTTTTTCCTGTTCGAGCGACTCAAACCCCTGCTCGATCGACCGACAAGTGCGATCGCCCTGATTAGTTCGATTGTAGCGACTTTTGTCTTTCTAACTTTTACACTGCGGGCTATGTTAGGCCTGAGTTCGGTTTAAAGCCAAGCTAGAACGCAAACATCAACGGCAAATTCAGTTAAAACACCAACTTCCAAAGTAACTGCCAATTCTTGCAGGCGATCGCACACTTGACAATAGTCGCTGCGATAGATTGGAAGAGGAAGTTAGTAAGCGGCGTTACGTCAGCGCTGCTCAACCAAGCCGCAGGCCCACATTACCGAAGTGCAGGACAAGCGTTTGGGGCTATCAACATTCACTGGGGAAATACTGCACCTCTGTTTCCCCAGTGTCCCACTTAATCATTAGGAAGCGGCACACCCCGCCCCGCTTTCCTCTCCCGTTAACCTGACGGTATCACGAGAGTTTCCAGCGGACAAGACAGATGAAGTTTGAACATATCTATCAATTTTTTCAAGACCCCCCTCCTGTTTATCTAAACAAGGAATTAGCTGTGTGTTACATTCTCTCCGTGTTATTGCGCGGAGATTCGTACGGTACAGAACTGATTGGCCAACTAGAGAGGGAATTCCCCATCTACCGACTATCTGATACCGTTCTCTACAGCGCTCTGAAATTCCTCGAAGATGAAGCCGTAATCACCGGTTACTGGAAAAAAGTAGAAGGACGCGGCCGCCCCCGCCGGATGTATCAAATCCTCCCTGAGTGGCGTCACCAAGCTCAAGACCTCGCTCGTCTCTGGCATGAGTACATTGGTCAGGGAAACGGCTCGTCAGAGCGTCGTTCCCGCGCCTTAGAAACTGGTCACACAGGTTAGCCGAGTTGGAATCGGATGCCTAAACCCTGGAGATGCTGGCGCTACTTGCAAAGCGATTTGCCGGATTGCCTTCGCTTTGCTTGATCGCCACACAGCGATTAAAGCAGCTACACTACGTCAGGACTTACGCATTGTCACTTGAGAATTAGGGATGATGGGGAGATATGGGAATTATTGGGTGATGGAGAGCAAAACGCCTTGCAGAAGAAGCTTTCTGCGAATTTTGATAACAAAGTGTCCGCGTAAGTCCTCGATCGCTTTCTTATGTAAAGTTCTGTAAAGTAATAGTAGATAATTTCAATTACACAAACTTCTACCAATGGATACTGCTGTTCTTCCCTCTACCTTTGTGCTGACGCTGCTGTTGGCCGTAGGCTTGTTTTTCTTCATCAAGGCTTCAGTCAAAGATCGCATCGAACAAGTCAAGCTGGCTTCCGAGAGCGCCCAAGAGTCACTGTTAACCGACTTACAACAGTATTTTGCCGATAGAGCTTACCGAGTTGCAGCCGTCGATGCCCCCAACTATAAAGTCACGTTTGAGGGTTTTGTGCGGCCGAGTTGGTTTCTAGCTATTTTTCTAACTCTGCTGAGTGCAGGTGGCACTCTGTGCTTGGGACTGGTTTTGGGAATGCTAGTTCCCCAACAAGGTCAAATTTTCCTAGCTTTGGTACTGCTGTCCCCGCTGGCGGGGGTATTTTATTGGAAAAAAGCTGGACGCTCTGAGCAAGTCTCCCTCAAACTCGAATCAGTTGCTGAGTCGGGAAGCCAAACCAAGAGCTTTGTTACTGTCAGAGCTCACCGCGATGAACTAGCAGCCATGCAAAAAGCTTTAGATTTGAAACCGATCGATTAAAAGTTTGACGGGGAACGTTTTTTGATATGCTAGATGCCGTAGTTAGACTTCGAGCTGACAAACCGATGACTCAAGAGCGGCTCTCTAGTTGATAAACCCGTGGCTGTTTTTTTGAGCCACTGGTTCGATCGACAAATTTGATCGACAAAACAGTCAAAAAAAAACCATTATCGTGAAAGTGCCAATTGTGGCGATCGCCCTTGGGCTGCGATCACGCCTGTTGCGATGGCTCCTTATACCCTAGTTTCTAAGGACTTTTCGCAGAAATTTCAGTTGGCACTCTCCAGACAATGAGAACTCTCGCGCTTTTGTTAAAAAACTTAGAAAAACATTGCTGTCAATGTTTTGAGCTAAACATTTTGAGCTATGCGCGGCTGGCTGACACCACAGGAATTTTTTCTGTGGTAGCTTCCAACATCACCTTTAAGCTGGGAAACAAGAAATGGTTCTCTTCTACGTATTGGGCTCCAAATAAACCTTTTTCAGCCCAGAAGTATCTGTCAGTGGTATGCTCGTTACGCTTGACTAACAGCAAAGCTGGGGGAGCAATGCCTTCTGCATGGATGAACTTGCGAGCCGCTGTTACGGGTTTATCTTCGCCGCTCTCGATGCTATATTGAGGCACACACTCTAAAATTCTGCGTCCTTCTTGTCGGCGGCGACTCTTGCGTTTGCGTCTCCTGGCCAATTTCTTTACCTCCTCTGTGAGCAGACAGTATGAGCAGACAGGTTGTAATGATAGCTACCAAATCCGAGGCCAGTATATCCGTTCTAGCTCAAAATTTCAACTGTTTTTAATATATCGACATAATCTTAACATTCGTGCCGATCGACAAAAGTGTAGCGGTTGTGCTATGGTGGGCCGCAAGTTCCGCCAAAAGCCCAGCTTGGGGATCTGTGGAAGCTGCGCGGAGGGCGATGCGGGGCAATGTTGGTTCATGAAAGCCCCATGCCTTCAACATAGCTGCCTTCTATCAAAGGGAATAAATCTGAAATCGAGAAGTATCTCATCAGTAATCGGCCGCCGATCATTTGTAATTTACTTAAAATTCCGTTAGATATCTTAATGTGGCGCTCATGTTAATGCCAGCCAGTTCAGAATTTGTCAAACTTTGCCGTTCGCAGGTGGCTATCGCCGTTAGTTTGGGAGCGAAATTCAGCGCAGTATACCTGACACAAGAGTTGGTAGAAGGCAGCGAAGCAAAGTTGGTGCCGATCGCAGTTTACCCAGAAACCTCAGCCGAATTGGAAGAAAATCAGGGGTTGAGGTTGCAATCTTCCGAAAGCTCGACAGTGAAACCGGTACCGCGACTGCTGGCGCCGCCTGTTCGGCCTGTGGAAGAATCAACGGTAGAGGCGATCGCACCCGATCGACTTCCGGGTAAGGAGCGCAGTTCCCATCAGTGCCAAGGCCCGGAGAATTTGTGGCAGCAGCGGATGCAAATTGTGACGCCTCTGATACACGAGGGAGCTGTAATGGGACTCCTAGTCAGCGGTCGGCAAGACAGGCCTTGGAACGAGCGAGAAGAGGCTCAAATACAACAAATTGCTCGCACCTTAGCCCTAGCCTGCATTTTAGACCAGCGATCGCAGTGGATGCAGCAGGAATTGGGTTCGGCCCGACAAATCCAGGCTCAGGTTTACGACACGATGCACAATTTGCTGCACCAGTTCAAAAGTCCGCTGACAGCGTTGCGAACTTTTGGCAAGCTGTTAGCGCGGCGGTTGGTACCGGAAGACAAAAACCGCAATGTGGCTTTTAGTATTGTCCGAGAGAGCGATCGGCTACAAGAGTTGCTGGGCCAGTTCGATCGAACTGTTGACACCGGCGAAGCACATCTAAAACTGCGATCGGGCACTTCAGAAAAAGCCATGTCCAATGTGGAATCAATCCGGCATTCTCCTCTGTCGCTGTCACCTGTGGCCAATTTGGAGGAATCCTGTTTTGTTACAGAAGTCTTAAAACCGCTGTTAAATTCCGCCGAGGCGATCGCATCAGAAAGGAATCTGAAATTGGTCGCCGACCTGGAGGCGAATTTGCCACCAGTCTCAGCGAACGATCGAGCTTTGCGCGAAGTTTTGAGCAATTTAATTGACAATGCTTTGAAATATACCCCTGCCGGCCGCCAAATTTATATTAAAGTCCGGTACAAAGCAGCGGATGGCGATCGGGCAGGATACAGCCAATTGCCTGCCATAGCAGTTGCCGTCAGCGACACAGGTTCCGGCATTCCTCCCCAGGATTTAGAGCATTTATTTGAGCGGCACTACCGGGGAGAAAAAGCGCAGACAGAAATTCCGGGTACAGGATTGGGTTTGGCGATCGCCCGCGATTTAGTCCGCCAAATGCAAGGAGAAATAGAAGTATTTTCCCCACTCAATCCAGAATGGCTGCCCTCTGCAGAAACTAATTTATTATATCCAACCGATCGCGGCACTACATTTGTGGTTTGGCTACCAGTGGATAAGTAACGAACTCTATTGCTTAGAGACATTTTTTATGAAGCATCTACCTTTATTCGATAAAATTCCCAAGTTTTCAAATTCTTTAGAAATTTTCAAAAAACACTTTTTTCGTGTACGGTTTTTAGCTGCTTTTAACATTCTGACTGTTCTGATTTTGGGCGGGCTGAGCGTATACGCAAAACTCAACAACCAGGGAGACGGAGTTGAACGCCTGTTTAGCGACCCTTTTAATTTCTGGTTCCCTTACGAAGGAATTCTCACCGGAGTTTCCGAAGTCCTCTGGTGCACCCCAGTCGCAATTTGTGCATTTACTTTCGGAGTGCTGCGCCAAAAAGAGCCGCGGAGTAGATCGGGGATGTTCTTATTTTTTAGTGCTTTACTACTCGGAGTCTTTTTCCTAGATGACAGGTTTCGGATGACTTTGATGCTTTCTGGGTTGGGAATATCAATCAAATTAATTTATTTCTGTTATGGTAGTGCTGTTTTCCTTTATGGAGTTAAGTTTTGGCGATACATCAAAACCACTCCTTACCTGCCATTAGTCGCAGCATTCCTCTTGTTTGCTATCTCACGGTTTGAGGATATTTTTGAGTCTCAAAGTCTAGGATTACACGCGATGTTAGAAGATGGCACTAAATTATTAGCTCTTCTGAATTTATCACTGTATTTTTGGCACGTATGTCATCAAGAAATCGGGCGGCATTTACGGCAGAGGGAAGAACGTTGAGCGCCTAGATTATTTTACAAAAAAAGGCGTTTATAAATTAGGGTATAACTAAGCAACGTCGGCGATCGCAGAGAACCAAAATAATTTATTTGATTTTGATATGGCATCGGAAGATTAGCCAATTTTAGATAGTGAATTAATAATCGAAGGGAATGTCTGAGCAACTTGTTACCTGATGTAGAATAACAAAAAGTTTTTCCTGTCAAACGAGCTATCAGGATGTGTTAATCTTGTATTTACGCGCTCAACAATTCAACACCGCCCTAATTGATGTATCACCGGTTTCATCAGCTTTGACTATTTTTTTACGAAACTCGATCCCATAAATTTTCATTTTTTCTGCTTCTCTACGGAATGCAGCGTACTAAATATACATGGAATATACTGTATTTTTACGGCACAGTTGGTAACGCCTCGGAAGAGATTGTTAAAAAATATATTGCAAACCAACACAATTAAGTTAGAAGAATGTGGCTAAAGCCGCAGCAAGTCCCCACCCCAGCAAAGGGGGGACTTGCTGCGGGAAAAAATTCTGTCAGAATTCCGATGAATGAGGAATTAGCAATTACCCTATTCTCATGCAACTGAAAACCGATATATAGCAATCCTAAATCATTTGTGAATTTCTTACTCCCTCCCCTTGATAAGGGGAGGGTTGGGGTGGGGTAAAAAGTTTACGACTCCTGCAAGGATTGCTATATGATCAATCAATTCAGCCAGATAAGTTTTCTAGGCATTCGCTACAGCGATCTTAGTGGCTCTACAGATAGTCGGCAGATCAATAATAAATTGCGTTCCCTGCTCTGGCGTAGAAATACACTCCAATTGACCGCAGTGTTTTTCTATCAGAATTTTTCGGCTGATGGACAATCCCATGCCTGTACCTTTTCCTATGGGTTTAGTAGTAAAAAAGGGAGTGAAAAGTTTAGCACGAACTGTTTCTGTCATGCCCACACCATTATCAGAAATTGTTACCAGGATGTGGGAAGCCGAGCTAATATTGTCATGCGAATTGCCGGGTACAACTTCAGTCCGAATCAAAATCTGGGGGTGAAAAACTGCACCATCTTCTCTACTTAGCCGCTCTTCTAAAGCATCTATAGCATTCGCTAAAAGGTTCATAAACACCTGATTGAGCTGACCGGCATAACAGTTCACAAGTGGCAATGCACCATAGTCTTTTATCACATTAATAGCAGGCCGATCAGACTTAGCCTTTAGTCGGTGCTGTAAGATCAGCAAAGTGCTATTAATGCCTTCGTGGATATCTACTGATTTAATTTCAGTTTCATCCAACCGCGAAAAATTGCGTAGAGAGTGAACAATATTGCGAATGCGTTCGATCCCTAACTGCATGGAAGAAAGCAATTTTGGTAAATCATCTATGATAAATGGCAACTCTGCATCTTCTATTTCATGGATAATTTCTGCTTCTGGTTGCGGGTAATACTTTTGGTAAAGATTCAACATATTAATGAGTTCTTTAATATAGTCGTTCGCGTGGGATAGATTGCCGTAAATAAAGTTAACCGGATTGTTGATTTCATGAGCGACACCTGCAACTAATTGACCGAGACTAGACATTTTTTCACTTTGAACTAGCTGGAGTTGTGTTTCTTGGAGTTCTTTGACAAAATGCTCTAAGGCAACAGATTTTTGGTGCTCTTTTTCTTCACTGAGACGGAGTGCTTTCTCTACTTGTTCGCGTCGCTCTATTTCAGACTGCAATTTATGACTTAGAGAAAAACTTCTCAAAGCTGTTAGCATCGTAGTGTATAGCTTTGATGTCGTTAATTCAGTTTTAGTTTTATAGTCATTAATATCGTAATTGATAATAATGCTTTTTTCAGGTACTTGTCCGGGTTGACCCGTGCGTAAAATAATTCGCACTAACTGGTTGCCTAAGACTTCGCGGACATATTTAACAAAGTTTAAGCCAGCATCATCTGTTTCCATAATTACATCAAGTAAGATGATGGCAACATCAGGATTTTCTTGGATTAGCTGTTTAGCTTCACGAGCGGAGTAAGCATTAATGAAGGTTAAAGATTTATTTTCAAAGACAAACTTCCTGAGTGAAATTTCGGTAGCGGTGTGAACTTGAGCCTCATCATCTACAACTAAAATTTTCCAGCTTTCACGCAGTTTTTCTTCTGTGGTTTCATCTGCAAACAATATCTCGTCATCCGAGTCGATTACTTCGGCAAAGTATACTGTTTCTGGAGATGGTTGAGTTAACAAATCGTCAAAATCACTTTTCATTGCTGTACACCTTTATTTTTTACTAATGTTTAGGTTTGAAGTTAGAAAACCTGTTAAGAAAAAGGCAGAAGGGAGAAGAGTTACACAGCAACCTTTTCAGTCATCCTTATTTTACTTTTAATGAGGTGGACTTACTTAGTTATCTTGGCCAGGAAATCGGAATTGGAAATCTACATTGGTGAATCAATTTGCATGGGTAATTTAATAATAAACTTGGTTCCTCTTCCCACCTCACTGATACATTCAATTTCACCTTTTAGTTTTTGGGTGACTAAATTATAGACAATATGTAACCCTAACCCACTGCCACCTTGACCACGCTTAGTGGTAAAGAATGGCTCAAAAATTTTACTTAAGTTTTCTGGGGGAATACCTTTACCTTCATCGGCGTATTCAAACCTTAGCCGATTACCTTCTTGCTCCCAATCAAAGATTAGTTCCCCAGAAATCCCTGGTTCGTAGGCATGAATCAGAGAATTGATTAGCAAGTTTGTCACAACTTGGGACAATGCTCCTGGATAAGAATCTATAGCTATTTTGCTATCTCCCTTAATTTTAAGCGAATGTTGGCTATTTTTCAACTTTGGTTTTAATTGTAATAAAATTTCATCAAGATAAGGTCTGATCTGGAAAGTACGTCGTTCTTCGCTAGAGCGATCTACTGCTACTTGCTTAAAGCTTTGAATCAAGGCTGCCGCCCGATCTAGGTTAATTAGAAGTGCTTTACTGCTTTGACTAGCAATATCGACAAACTCTTCTAAATCCGAGCGCTTCATTTTGCCACTTTTATAAATAGATGCAAATTCTGTGGTATTTTCTGCCAAAGCTGAAGCAACAGTGACGCCCACTCCGATGGGAGTATTAATTTCATGGGCAACACCAGCAACTAATCCTCCTAGAGATGCCATTTTTTCAGATTCGACTAGCTGAGTTTGGGTGGCTTTTAAAGCCTCTAGGGTGTTCGATAATTGTTGAGTACGATCGCTCACTAATTGCTCTAAGTTTTGATTAAACTCCTGTAAATTTTTGTAAAGTTGAGCATTCTCAATAGAAATAGCAATTTGGGCAGATAAAAGTTTTAACAACTCCAGGCGATCGGTAGTAAAAGCCCCCTCAGTCAAATTATTTTCCAAATAAAGAAGACCAGTCAGCTTACCTTGGTGCAACAGAGGAGTACAAAGAATAGATTTCGGTTGAGTAGCTGCAATATAAGGATCGCGGGTAAATTGTCCCTCTTGAGCCGCATTATTTAACACCACATTTTCCTGAGTACGAATCACATAATTGGCGATCGCACAAGCAAGCAAAGGAGTACCCCCAGAAGCTGCTGTGGGATTGAGAGGAAGCGA
>NZ_JAUBOY010000008.1:0-56160 GCF_036700465.1 Microcoleus sp. T3_A4
AACAGTACCTTTTCCGGCAACAGCGCTGCTAAGCAGGGCGGAGGAATGGTTGTCGCTAACAGAGATTCCTTTTCGACTAACATCGTCAATTCGACTTTTGCTAAGAATACCGCTGAATTTTCGGGAGGTATTGCTACTTTTAACGATCCTGTGAAATCGCCAATTACTGTCAAGAATTCGATTTTTGATAGGAATACTGCAAGTAACTCTTTTAAAACTAGGCAGCACACTGGACGGCAGCTAATCGATGGGGGAAACAATCTTCAATTTCCCGCTAAACTGACGACCGGAGATCCTAATGATAGTAATGTTACGGCAAGTATTACGATCGCCGATCCCTTACTCGGCCCGTTGGAAAATATTAACGGCGCTTTCGTGCTGCCACTGCTAGTAGGAAGTCCGGCAATTGATACTGGTACTGGTGCGGGCGCGCCGGCGGCAGATCAGCGCGGTGTGAGTCGCCCTCAAGATGGTGATAATAACGGAAGTGCGATCGTTGATATTGGTGCTTACGAATTTAATCCTACAGTCACGCCCACCCCAACTCCCACACCGACTCCGACGCCAACTCCCACTCCAACTCCCACTCCGACTCCCACACCGGAACCGACTCCGACTCCCACACCCGAACCGACTCCGACTCCCACACCCGAACCAACTCCCACGCCCACACCGGAACCGACACCAACTCCCACGCCAACTCCGGTATTAGATGATTGCCTACTCGATAGCCTCAACCCTCCGCAACTAGATCCGGCCACCATCACCCCCAACCCCGTCCAACAAACTATCAACGGCGGCGACACTACCGACTTCATCATGGGCGGTGTCATCAACGATTCAATTAACGGACTTACCGGCAACGATACTCTCTACGGCATGGGCGGCAATGACAACATTGACGGCGGCGCAGATAACGACTCAATCTTCGGTAATGAAGGCAGCGATTTCATCTCTGGCGACGCTGGCAACGATACCATCTACGCTGGCAAGGATAATGACACTGTTGTCGGTGGTGAGGGCGACGACTTGTTGAGGGGAGATTTAGGAAATGATACAGTTGCCGGCGGCTTTGGCAACGACAGCATTTTCGGCGGCAAAGATGACGATATCTTGCTGGGTGAAGATGGTGACGACTACATTTTAGGCAACTTAGGAAATGACACAATTAATGCCGGAAATGGCAACGATATTGCTTTTGGCAATGAAGGTGGAGACCTGATTTTTGGCAATTTTGGAAATGACACGCTTTACGGCGGCAAAGAAAACGACAGTCTCGATGGCGGTGAGGGCAACGACTTGCTGTTGGGCGGCAATGAAAACGATGTGATCTGTGGCGACATCGGTAACGATACCCTGTACGGGGGCAAAGGTAATGATATTCTCAGTGGTGGCAGCGGTGCAGATTTCCTTTCCGGGGATGTTGGGGACGATACATTGACGGGAGGTTCGGGAAATGATGTGTTTTTCCTCAATCAAAGTTCGGGTAGCGACATAATTAATGATTTCCGCAGGGGAGAGGATTTAATTGGGTTGAATTCTGATTTGAGTTTTAATCAACTCAGTATTACTTCCAGCAACAATCAAACTTTGATTACTGTGACGGATACCAATCAATTGTTGGCGAAGCTTAACAATATTACCCCCGGTATTCTCACCGCTAGCGATTTCATTACTCTGTAATTATTATACTAAATCCGGTTTGTCTATACCCTCGATCATTCTGCGTATCCTTCGGCGGTTAAAACCGCTACTAAACAAACGAAGTCTGAGTCCGCAGAGTGAGATAAAAGGAGTATTTAAGCCGGATTTAGTATTATATCATCTTCCAATAAAAAGTAGCCAAGTATGATAAATATCCTCTAATATTCTGATGCTATAGCCACACATACTAATCTCTTTTTCCTAATAAAGCGGACTTGATATTATTCCATTTTAATACGATCGCACAAATGTCTGTCCTCCTCCTTGACTTCAGCATTGGTTCGCAGATAATCCCCCACGCGATCGCATCCAGAGGCTAGTACCCGATCTAACTCTACACTCTGCTCTAAATTCCAGAGAATTACTGTTTTATCCTCAGAAGCAGAAGCAAGAGTTTTACCATCAGAACTAAAAGCCAAAGACCCAACTCGTGCGTTATGTCCAATTAAAGTGGTAATCTCATTGCCGTCACGTTGCCAAAGTTTAATCATACCGTCACTACCCCCTGTAGCGATCGTTTTATTGTCAGGACTAAAAGCCACACTCCAAATTCCTGAAATATGTCCCTTGAGAGTGTGTAGCAACTTACCATCACGACTCCAAAGTTTAGCCGTTTTGTCATCACTCGCCGAAACAATCACCTCACCATCAGGGCTAAAAGCTACACCAAAAACTAAACTACTGTGACCTTGAAGGGTCTTAATTAACCTACCATCAAGCCGCCAAAGCTTAACTGTCTTATCTCCACTTGTTGAAGCAATAACCTTCCCATCAGGACTAAAAGCTACCCCCCAAACCCCAGCTTTATGTCCTCTGAGGGTAGTCAATTTGGTTCCGTCTAACTGCCAAAGTTTTACTGTTCTATCCCCACTGGAAGAAGCTATAATTTGGCCGTCAGGACTAAAAACAACTCTCCTCATATCAACTCCTCCTAGGAGAGTCTTTAATAAAGTGCCATCAGCACTCCAAAGTTTAACTGATTTGTCTGCACTAGCGACAGCAATAATTTTGCTATCGGGACTGATAGCAACACCACTAAACGCAGAGTTTCGCCCCTCAAATCGCCTCAGCAACTTACCGTTTCTGTGCCAAAGGAAAACCTCGTTTCCACTTGATGAAACAACTAATCCTTGATTTTTGCTTAAAGCTACTCCCCAAACGCCAGCAGTATGTCTCCGTAGAATTGTCAGCAAGGAATTACTGAATTTCCATAGTTTAACAGTGCCATCAAAAGAAGTCGATGCGAGATATTCCCCATTGTGACTAAATGAAAGATCGCTAATTGCGCTGCCATGTGCTTTGATCGTGGTGAGTAATGTGCCGTCAATGTTCCAGAGTTTGAGTATTTGGTTATCAGAACCAGAGGCGATCGTTTCTCCATCGGGGCTAAAGGCTATTGCCTGAACTCCTGCCTCATGGGCGGCAATTGTTCTTAACAAAGTGCCGTCACGGTGCCAGAGTTTAATAGTACCGTCTCCAGTGCCCGCAGCGATCGCCTTACCATCAGGACTAAAGGTAATGGATAAAACAGGAGATTCATTTTGTGAAAGCGTTTTCAGCAAGGTGCCATCACGTCGCCAGATTTTCACAGTGCTATCTTCAGAAGCGGAGGCAATTAACTCTCCATCTGGGCTAAAAACTGCTTTCCTGACTACGCCAAGATGGCCTCTTAATGTCTTGAATAATGTGCCATTGCGCCGCCAAAGTTTCACCGTACTATCTTGGGAAGCTGAGACAATTAATTCTCCATCTTGGCTAAACTTGACGCTGTAAATTGGAGCTTTATGTCCTGTGAGAGTGTGTAAAGGTAGTGCTGCTTTATCTGTGCTACTGTTAAGCTGCCAGAGTTTAATTGTTAAGTCTCCACTCCCAGAAACGATAAGCTGACGATCGGGACTGATGGCAATTCCTAGAACGGGTGCTATATGTGCTTTGAAGGTGCGAATTAATCTGCCATCTTGATGCCAAATTTGCACCTCCCCGTCGCTTGTCCCCACAGCGATCATCTCCTCATCAGGACTAATGGCTAAGGCATTCATCCAACCACTATTGCCTGAAAAACGGTTATATTCAATTGCTCCATAAATTGCTCGACGTAGCGCCGATTCAACCATGTCATTTGTCGGGATATCTGTACCGTTTAATAGTTGTAGTTCTTTTCTGGCTTTGAGGGCTTCTATTAAGGCATCTAACCGCTTATCTAGGGCAAATAGGGCTTCGGAATACCGCGTTATGCTTTGAATTTTACCAATTTTTTCGTTGCGTTGGCTTTGAGTGGCTTGATGATATTGTGAAAAGGCGATCGCTCCCAATCCTAAAGCTAAGATTAATGCCATACTTAGTGTTACTATAAAGTGTTTTTGTCGTTGGGCGTTTTTTTTCTGCTCGAACAGTCGCGCTTCAACTTCTATTAGTCGTGCTGCTTCGAGTGCTTGTTGCACTTCGATTCGGTCTAATTCTTCACTTTGGGATAAAAACTGATAATCTAGGTCACTTAAACTTTTTCCTCGCGCCCAATTTTGAGCGTCTTGCAATGCTTGTCCCCGCAAGAGGCGGGATTTATCTTGTTGTTTTGCCGCCCACCACGCATCTAAGTTTTGCGAGTAAGGACGTAGTGATCCTAATTTTGTTTCGACCCATTCGCTGTCAAAAACTTTTTGATAAATTCGATTCTTTACTTTCAGCAAACCTTGTTTTTTTTCTACCAAGCCACTGAGTAGCAATTCTATTTGTTCTCGACTGTCATCGGTTGGCACTGGCACGCCTTGCCAAATTTTCAGGTAAATTCCCAGCCATCTACCCATGCGTTGCTCGTTTCGCAAGATGCGATCGCGAATTGTCTTTAAATGTTCAGGTTCATCTTGCGATTCCCAGTTATTGATGATGTTTTCTCTCACCACCGATTCCACAAAAAATTCCTCGGTTCCCGGTGGGATTTTTAAATCCCCGCTGTGGGATGCGCCCGCTATTCTTACCACTAATTCACATATTTTTTGAGTTAAAAATGGCTGCCCTCCAGTCCAATCTAAGATTTCTTTGAGAACTGCTTGCGGATGGGCTAGGACATTTTCTAACCCTTTCGCTAATGGTTGCGCTTCTTCTAAGCTAAATCCTGACAAATCGATCGCCACTCCGATATTAAAAGGTGTCCGATTTTTATCAGCGATTAAATCGCTGGGTGTAGCTACTCCGAAAATCGCGAAGGTAATCCGGTTGTATTCTGGATTAATTGCTCGTTGGTTGTAACAATAACGAATCAATGCGAAAAAGTCATCGACGGGAAAATCTAAACTTAAAATACTATCAATCTCATCGACAAATATAAAAATTCGCTCCTCCGGAAACCTCGCTAATAATACCTCTTCAATAAATTGACTCAATCTTTGCAGGAGAGAAACTTCTTCTTGTTCTTGCCACCAAGTTTTTAAATTAACTTTTCCTACCAGATTGAAACTGCGCCACAAATCCCCAACAATTCCTTTATACCACTGTAAAGGAGTAATGTTTTCGCTACCGATACGGGTCATGTCGATCGTGCTGCATTGAAATCCTTCGGCTTGCAGTCGATGGAAGGTGCGAACGAGAAGGGAAGATTTGCCCATTTGTCGCGAATTGAGAATGTAGCAAAACTCGCCTCGTTTTAAGGCTTGATAAAGTTCGATATCTGCTTGTCGTTCGACATAGGTAGGCGCATCAGTGGTGAGACTGCCACCAATGTGGTAAGAGTAATTTTTCATAATTGATAGTTAATTGTTTCGGATAATTTAGCGATCGCCCACTGCATCGCACAAATGTCTGTCCTCCTCTTTCACATCGGCATTTGTTCGCAAATAATCTCGCACCCAATTGCAACCAAACACCAGTGGATCTGTATTGAGAATTCGCTTCACATCCCACAAAATCGCCGTTTGGTCATGGCTGGCGGAGACAAGGAAAGTGCCGTCGGGACTAAAGGAAACTTTTGTCACCAAACCTCTATGTCCCGTGAGCGTCCTCAGCAAGATGCCATTTTTATTCCAGAGTTTCACCGTGTTATCCAGACTTGCCGTAGCGACGATTTCACCATCCGGGCTAAAGGAAACTCCCTGCACTCCCTGTGCGTGACCTTTAAGCGTTCTCCGTAGCTGTGAAGAGTGAGGAACTGAGGTGTCAATAAGAGTCGATAAGGCATCTAATTTCCAGAGTTTGGCGGTGCCATCTGTACTGGCTGAGGCGATCGTCTTGCCATCGGGACTGAAACTGACCCCCATAGTCATAGCCTGATGGGCATCAATCGCCTGCAACAAAGTGCCATCGGGCTTCCAGATCGCGAGAGTACCGCTGCTACCGACGGCGGCTAAAGCTTTTCCATCAGGGCTAAAGGCCACACTCCAGAAGGCGTTGCCATCTAGCTTCAGAGTTCGCACTAACACGCCGTCTGGCTGCCAGAGTTTCACCGTGCCGTCTGAGCTTGCGGAGGCAATAATTTTACCGTCCGGACTCCAAGTAATTCCGTAAACTACACCTTTGTGGGCGTTGATTTCTCTCAGAAATCTGCCATCCTTGTGCCAGAGTTTAACTGTTTTTTCACCCCCTGAAGCAATAAGTTTACCGTCAGGACTGAATGCCACATCCCAAAGCCCCCCTGTACCCTCCTTAAGCGTCTTCAGCAACGTGCCATCGACGCGCCAAAGTTTCACCGTGCCGTCTGTACTGGCAGTGGCGACGATTTTACCGTCAGGAGCGAAAGCAGCTCTATAAACAGCAGCGTCGTGACCTAGCAGGGGCAAGAAAAAAATGTTTTTCGGCTGCCAAAGTTTGACAGCATTTCCTATACCCAGGGAAGCAATGAAACTGCCGTCACGACTGAAAGCGATATTCCATAGCGCACTGCGATGTCCTGCAAAAGTTCTGAGATCTTTGCCGTCTTTGCTCCAAAATTTGATTGTGCGATCGCCGCTGGCTGTGGCGATAATCTCACCGTCAGGACTGAAATCTAGACTCTCAACGCCAGATGCGTGACCTTTAAGGGTTCGCAGGGGCTGTAACTCTTCGTCTGACGGGGCATGGGAGGGCCAAAGTTTAACAGTTTTATCCATGCTCGCGGAGGCAAATATCTCGCCGTCAGGACTGAACTCGACCTCCCAAATTGCAGCGCTATGTGCTTGAAACGTTCGCAGTAACTTTACTGCGTCCCAGAATGGGCCGTCTTTTTTCCACAATCGGATCGTACCCTCCGCACTTGCGCTAACGAGCATTTCCCCGTCGGGGCTAAAGCTCAGGCTCCTCACCGCATCGGTGCGATCGAGAATGGTTAATAAATTGCCGTTTTTGTCCCAGAGTTTAACGGTGTTATTCTCACCGGATGCAGCTAAAGTCTCGCCATCTGGGCTGAACGCCACACCGTTAAACTCCTTACTGTGTCCCTCAAGGGTGTGTAGGAGTTTGGGACCCGGCCAAGATGTTCCCTCTTGCTGCCAAACTTTAACTGTGCCATCTCCACTGGCGCAAGCGAGGAGTTTGCTATCGGGGCTAAAAGCCATCCTCCACACTATACCGTTGTGGGGAAGAGTCGCAATCAGGGTGCCATCTCGCTGCCAGAGTTTGACCTGGTTATCTGTACTTGCAGAGGCAATGGTCTGAGCGTCGGGACTGATTGCTAATCTATACAGTGTCGCCTGATGTCCTGATAAGCGGTTGAACTCGGAAGCTCCATAAACTGCCTGCTCTAGTAATAATTGCACGCGCTTTTCTAGTTCGGGATTTGCTCCACCCAGTTGTTGCAGTTTGCGCTTGGCTTTGATGGCGGCGATGAGGCTGTCTAATTTTTGCTCTAAGGTGAAGAGGGCTTCGGAGGAGGTGGCGATCGCTTCTACCTCACTCAATGTAGCTCGACGATATTGCCAAAAAGCTGCTGTTCCTAAACCGAGGGCGATCGCTAATGCTAAAGAGAGTGCAGCAATAAACCACTTTTGCCGTCTGGCATTTTTTTCGACTTCTTTTAACCTTTCTGCTTCTAAGGTCAGTTGCATTTCTTGTTTGTCGAGTTCGGCGCTAGCTGCTAAAAATTGATAGTCTAAATCGCTCAAACTTTTTCCCTGCATCCAGATTTGAGCATCTTTTAAGGCTTGTCCCCTCAAAAGGCGCGAATCATCTGTTTGTTTGGCAGCGACCCAAACATCGAAAGATTGGGAGTAAGGACGCAGTTGTCCTAATTTTTTTTCTACCCATTCTATATTAAATACTTCTTGATATATTCGGTTTTTTACCTGCAAATAGCCTGCATTCTTTACCACTAAACCCGATAGCAATAGTTCGATTTGTTCTCGGCTGTCATCGGTTGGTACCCCCCCTAGCCGCCCCTTAGTAAGGGGGGGAGCCGAAGGCGGGGGGGTCAGAATTTGCTGGTAAATGCTGAGCAATCTTCCGGCGCGTTGTTCGTTTCTCAGGATGCGATCGCCTATCGTTTTCAGATGCTCCGGTTCGTCTTGCGATTCCCATTTGTCGATGATTTGCGATCGTACCAAACTATCCACCCAAAATGCCTCTGTTCCCGGGGGAATATTTACTAATCCGCCTGCCGTTTCTCGGCTGGCTCTATACGCCAAATAGCAAATTTTATGGGTGAGGAATGGCTGTCCTGAAGTCCAAGCTAATATTTGTTTGAGAACGGCATGAGGATTACTGACGGCACTCTCTAATCCCTTAACTAATAGTTGGGCTTCGTGCAGCTCAAAACCATGCAAATCTATAGCATGACCGATATTAAAAGGAGTTCGCTTTTTGTCGGCAATTAAATCGCTTGGCGTCGCTACTCCAAAAATTGCAAAAGTAATGCGGTTATACTCTGGATTAATCGCTCGCTGATTGTAGCAAAACCGAATTAAGGCAAAAAAATCATCGACAGCGAAATCCAAACTGAGAATGCTATCGATTTCATCGATGAATATAAATATCCGCTCGTGAGGAAAATTGACCAGCACGATATCTTCAATAAAATGACTCAATCTTTGCGAAAATGAGACCTCTTCTTCGTCGCGCCACCAAGTTTTTAAATTAACTTTTCCTAACAAATTGAAGCTGCGCCACAAATCCCCAACGATTCCTTTATACCACTGTAAGGGAGTGATATTTTCGCTACCGATGCGGGTCAGGTCGATCGTGCTGCATTGAAATCCTTCGGCTTGCAGTCGGTGCAGGGTACGGACTAAGAGAGAAGATTTACCCATTTGCCGGGAGTTAAGGACGTAACAAAATTCGCCAGCTTTTAAGGCTTCATAAAGTTCGGAATCTGCTTGCCTCACTACGTATGTAGGCGCATCACTCGCGAGACTGCCCCCAATTTGGTATGTTACCTGGGTCATGCCGTTTATGGGTGGGTTTAAAGGTGAGTATGTAGTAAATTTATTTAGAGGTGAGGATGTGGTGCTGGAGCTTCATTATAATATAAATAATGCCCAATTTTGGTTAATTACCCCTTTTTTTAGTCCGGGTAGGCGGACTTTGTTTGTATAGCAGCGATTTCCAATCGCCAGGAAAAGTGGAGTTTTCAAGGCGGATATTGGATTACGAAAAGAAACTGTAAAGCCGACTCTAAATAAAGTTGTACGAACCAAAATAGAGGCGGTACAACTCGCAGCTTAGCGTACAGCGGTTGTTATCGATATTAATCAGTCCCATACTAAATAATTTAGAAGCCACTATCGGCTCTAATTCCACTCCGTGTTCCGATTTTACCACTTGTTTAAGTGCAACCGCAAGTTCGGGATACTCTTGGAATGTTGCCCAAAAACTCCGCAAGTAATCCTTATAAATTCCCGCTATTGTCGGAGCTTCTTGTAGTAGCTGATCTAGCGTTACACTGTTTTGACACAGGTGGTAAAGAGCTAGCCGCACCAGATAAGGATGTCCCCCCACCATTGCCATTAGTCGATCGCCATTGGGGCCATCTGTCCAATCCAGTCCGTGACGCTGGGCTAAAGCAAGTATCTGCTCTCCTGTAAAATAGGGCAATTGCAGGGGTAAACCGACATTAAAAGGCGATTCAGTGAGCTTTAAAGGAATATAAATTTCTGTGGAGTGAAGAACAATTAACCGCAGTTTTTCCAGGGTTTTAATCCGCTTTGCTTCTTCATGCCAGCTTCGCAGCAGCGGCAAAAATTCTCGGGCAATTTTTGGATACTCAAAAATTCTATTTACTTCATTTAAAGCTAACACAAGAGGGGTACTGATTTCTGCTAATACATATTGTTGCAAATATATGGTGCAGCTTACTTTGCTACCCATGTCTTCATCCCAATAATCATCTAATAGAGGTGGTAATTCTAGGTGACGGCTGATGTTGGCACAAAACCAGCGTAAAAATTTATCGAGGTTGTCTAAAACAGCTTCCTCGGCTTGCTGAAAATCTAAACTTACTGTTCGATAGTCAAGAGAACTTGCACGATCTAAAATCCTTAGCAGAAGGGAACTTTTTCCCATCTTCCTGGGAGCTTTAATCCGCAGCACACTTCCTGGTTTGGTAATCTCTCGATAGGCGAGTTCTTCAATTAGCGGGTGATGGATATAAAATGGCGAACCGAGGGGCACGGGAGAGCCGGGAAATTCTAAAGGTGTTGCGAGGCATTCGCTGCGGGTGAATTCTTCAATTAATTCTCGTTCCTCTGTGGTCAGGGAACGTGATTCTACACAAGAGCGAAAATTTGATTTGCTAATAGATGTCTGCAAGATTTGAGAGAGAGATTGCCACAAGGATGAGGCGATGTTTCTCAGGTAATGCTCTCCGTAATGAGAGGCAGATGCAATACTTGTATAAGTCTTTCCTTCCCAAACTTGGCGGAGTATGATTTCTTGTACTGGATATAAATCTTTTTGTAATCGCACACGAGTTAGCTGTAGTACCTCATCTATCGTCATATCTGGCAATCACCATATAAATGTATCGTTGATATTATCACTTATGATTGACTGTAAAGTTCAGAGCGATCGCCGATTGGATTTCGACACGATCCTGTCGCGACATTTTTCAGGGGGTAATTGGTCAAATCGGTTAAATATGCCCGAAGACTATCACTGTCAATAATCAAGAATTCCCTCGCGGGGTGGGGGCGGGTGTATTTGACCTGTCTGCACTTTTCAAGGGTACAAGAGTGAACGCACCTCTACAGGTTTTTGAGAATGGTTCTCTTCGTTAATTTAAATCCGTGACATCCGTTAAATCTGGTAATTACCCCGTTGCCTGACTGGTCACTCAGTGCTATAACCCAATTTTAATGGGCGCTGGCGCTCTTACTGGAAAAGAATCTGCGCTCAGTTTTTCTTGATCGTTGCCCAAAATGTCATGCCGGTGTCACAGTTGATAGTGAAAGCAGAATTACAAATGTGACAGTTGACCTTGCTAAAGCTTAGTCGATTGATGTTAATTTAATTACAAGTAGTTTCATATCGCTGCATTTACTCATCACAAGTGTTAAGTCCAAAAGCCTAATTTTTATTTTGGGGTCAGCAGTTTTTTAAATTTTCCTGTAACCACCTCTCAAAAAGATTAGCAAATAACCGAGTTAATTTGATGCAAATGGTTCATGAAATGTTTTCAAATTATTTTATTCCTCACGGTCATTGCTACTTGTGGAAGCCTGGATTAGTGGGGCTACACGTTTTGTCCGATGGCTTGATAGCCGTCGCTTATTTTTTGATACCGATCACGCTGATTTATATTGTCAAAAAGCGGCAGGACGTGCCTTTTGACTGGGTTTTCATGCTGTTTGGCTCTTTTATTATCTGCTGCGGGATTACCCATATTATGGAAATATGGACGCTGTGGCATCCTAATTATTGGTTCTCTGGTTTTCTTAAAGGGATTACCGCGCTGATTTCGCTATCTACAGCAGCGGTGCTGGTGGAACTAATCCCAAAAATCTTGGCTATCCCCAGTCCCGATCAATTGGCGGCGGCAAATGTAGCTTTACAAAATGAGATTGGCGATCGCAAACAAGCTCAAGAAGCACTCTCGGAATTAATGCTAGAATTGGAAAAACGGGTGATGGAGAGGACGATCGCTTTAGAAGTGGCTAATGAACTTTTGCAACAGGAAAATCGCGATCGCTCTTTGGCTGAAAATTCATTGCGGCACTCGGAAGCTAAACTGCGAGAACAAACTCAACAGTTAGAGAACGCTCTGCAACAACTTAAAGGCGCTCAAACTCAACTCGTGCAAACAGAAAAAATGTCGTCTTTGGGGCAAATGGTAGCTGGGGTTGCCCACGAAATAAATAACCCTGTTAACTTCATTTATGGCAATCTGATTCCGGCTGAGGAATACATTAAAGAGCTTTTGGAATTGATTAAGGCTTATCAAGTTTATTACCCCACTCCTGCACCGGAAATTGTAGACAAGATTAACAGAATTGATCTAGGTTTTATTTTAGAAGACCTGCAAAAAATTTTTCGTTCGATCAAAATTGGAGCAGAGCGAATTAGGGAAATTGTTAAATCTTTACGCACTTTCTCCCGCTTAGACGAAGCCGACATGAAAAAGGTAAATATCCATGAAGGAATCGATAGCACTTTAATGATTTTGCAGCACCGCTTGAAAGAACAACCAAACCGTCCGCCGATTCAAGTGATTAAAGAGTATGGAGATTTGCCACTATTGGAATGCTACGCGGGACAGCTTAATCAAGTATTTATGAACATTGTTTCTAATGCTATTGATGCTTTAGAACAGAGTGTAGCGCAGGGTGATTTCCCCAACGGCTATTGGGAAAATAATTTTTATGACAACTTACAAAACACCTATTGCCCACTCCTAAAAATTCGCATCCGCACGCTTTTAGTTGATGGCAAGTGGGTGCAGATTCACATTGCTGATAATGGCACTGGCATAGATTATGATGCGATCGCTAAAATTTACGATCCATTTTATACAACGAAACCTATTGGTGCTGGTACCGGGCTGGGTTTGGCGATTTCTTATCAGATTATTCAAGCCCATGAAGGTTATTTGCGCTGCACTTCCGAGGTTGGGAGAGGGACTGAGTTTATCATTGAAATTCCTTTGCGATCGCAATTGGGCGATCGCCACCTACTGCAGAAGCAAGCTGTTATGAACAAGCTGGCTTGAGGCGTTAATAAATAATGCTGAATCCAGCTACAATTTTCGGTTTCGTTTGTTGTTTTGCCTAACTGAGGCATCATCAAATCCATATTATCTGCAAATAACAAGTATTATGTGGGAAGCACTCAAAAATATCTTTTCCCCAACTCAGTATATGCCTCACGGTCATTGCTATCTTTGGCAAACGCCTTTAGTGTGGCTGCACGTAACTGGGGACTTTTTAATCGCGATCGCCTACTATTCAATTCCGGCGATGCTAATTTATTTTATCTTCAAGCGGCGCGATGTTCCTTTTTTAGGAATATTTGCTCTATTTGGTGCATTTATTATTCTCTGCGGCACGGGTCACTTGCTCGACATTTGGACGTTGTGGCATTCCGCTTATTGGCTGTCGGGGATTGAAAAAG
This sequence comes from Microcoleus sp. T3_A4, assembly GCF_036700465.1. Classification (NCBI taxonomy): domain Bacteria; kingdom Bacillati; phylum Cyanobacteriota; class Cyanophyceae; order Oscillatoriales; family Microcoleaceae; genus Microcoleus; species Microcoleus sp. T3_A4. Next base: position 13,207 of record NZ_JAUBOY010000008.1, read on the forward strand.
GAATTACTGCACTGGTTTCCTGCTACACCGCCGCCTCGATGGTAACACTATTGCCCCAGTTTTTGTCTTTAAAAACCCCCCAAGAATTAGAAGCCATAAATCGCAAGTTGCAGAGTGAGATTGCGGTGCGTGAAGATGCAGAATTAGCGTTGCGCCACGCTTATGATGACTTAGAAATAAAAGTTCAAGAGCGCACCACCGAGTTGAGAGAAATTAATGGTTATTTAGAAGCAGAAATAAGAGAAAGAATAGCCGCTGAATCCGCTTTACGGGAACGAGAAACTAGGTTAACAGAACAACAAAATGGTTTGCTAGAATTAGCCAAAAATTCGAGTATTTACGAGGGAAATATCGGCGAGGCGTTGAGAGAGATTACACAAATGGCAACCCGTACTCTGAATGTCGATCGGGCAAGTATTTGGTTTTATCAGGAAGATAAATCCGCACTGTGCTGTGCGGATCTTTACGAACTGACTCCCAATCAACACAGCGCGGGTGCACCACTGAAAGTTGCTGACTATCCTAGCTATTTCCAAGCTTTGAATACAGAACAGGTACTCGCAGCGGTTGATGCCAAAACCGATCCGCGCACCCGAGAATTTAGCGAATCTTATTTGACGCCTTTAAACATTTCGTCGATGCTAGATGTTCCTATTACCCATCAAGGACAAATTGCGGGTGTAATTTGTTTAGAACATCAAGGAACGACGAGGCATTGGACGCTCGACGAACAAAGCTTCGCTAGCTATGTGGCGCAGATCGCAGCTTTAGCAATGGAAGCTCGCGATCGCAAGCAAGCCGAGTTAAACTTGCGTTCTGTCACCGAACGCTTGCAATATTTGCTGGCGACTACTCCGGCGGTGATTTTTAGCTGCAAATTAGGGGGAAATTATGACGTAACATTTGTTAGCGAGAACATTGTTTCAATGATTGGTTATGAAGCGCGAGAATTTCTTGATGGTTCCCTTGATTGGCATAGCCTGATTCACCCAGAAGATCAAGAACTTGTTGCTACTTCCTTCGCTCAGATATTGGAAAAAGAAGCGATTTCCTACGAATACCGCGAACGGCACAAAGACGGTAGTTATCGCTGGATATACGATGAGGTTAAGTTGGTCAAAAATGCTGCTGGCATACCTGTGGAGTGCGTTGGTTATGGAGTAGATATTACGGCTCGCAAACAGGCGGAAGCAGCTTTGCAGCAACAAGTAAAAAGGGAGCGGCTCGTGAATTCCATTCAAGAGCGAATTCGTTCCTCTCTTAACTTAGAAGAAGTGCTGACAATGGCTGTGGAAGAAATCCGGCAGTTTTTGTCAACTGATAGAACAGTTATTTACCGCTTTAACCCAGATTGGAGTGGATTTATAGCCGTCGAGTCTGTAGCCGTGGGTACGATGCCAATTTTGGGAATTGACATTAATGACCCTTGTTTTCGAGAACGCTACGTCTCTGTTTATGAGCAGGGACACCTGCGCGCGATCGACAATATTTATACGGCAGGTATTTCAGAGTGCCACGTTAATTTACTGAGCCAGTTTGAAATTAAAGCTAACCTCGTGGTTCCCATTTTGCAAGGTAAAAAACTATGGGGGCTACTCATTGCTCATCACTGCAGCAGTCAAAGACATTGGACTTCTTCGGAGATAGAATCTCTCCAGCAAATTTCCGTGCAGCTAGCAATTGCCATCCAGCAATCCACCCTTTTTGAACAAGCAAAAACAGAAATTGCCGATCGCAAATTAGCAGAAACAGCATTACAAAAAGCTGTTGTAGCTGCTGATACAGCTAACCGCGCCAAGAGCGAATTCCTTTCTTCTATGAGCCATGAATTGCGGACTCCCCTGAATGCCATTCTCGGATTTAGTCAGGTGATGGTGCGCGATTCATCTCTCAACAATCAACACCAACAGCACCTAGAAATTATTAATCGCGCCGGTGAACACTTGCTTGCCCTAATTAATGACATTTTGGAAATGTCCAAAATAGAAGCCGGCAGAAGTCAGCTTAATGAAAGCAGTTTTAATTTAATGCGCTTGCTAAAAACCTTAGAAGAAATGTTCCGATTAAAAGCTAAATCTAAGAAATTGCAGCTAAATTTGGAAGTGGGTGACGGCGTACCACACTTTGTTACGGGAGATGAAGGTAAATTGCGGCAAATTTTGATTAATCTTGTAGGAAATGCGATCAAGTTTACAGAGAGGGGTAGCGTTACTTTGCGAGTGAAAAAGAAGGTACAAGAAAGTTTGGGGGCTGAAACCGCAGAGTTTTCGGACACACAAACAAAACTTGTCGGCGCGGGTTCTGAACATTCCGAAAGCTTAGCGGTTGAAACCACAGCTATACAAAGGAAACCCGGATGGTGCACTGGTTTTAATGAGTCCGAAAGCTTGGCACACTGTGATTGTGTAGACGCGAATCACCTTTACCCGGAATTGTTACGCCTTCAGTTTGAAATTGAAGATACTGGCCTTGGCATTGCCACAGAAGAAATGAATAAGTTATTTGAACCATTTGAGCAAACAAAAACAGGTCAAAAGTCTCAACAGGGGACTGGATTAGGTTTACCAATTAGCCGCAAATTTGTACAAATGATGGGAGGAGATATTACAGTCAGCAGTACACCTCAGTTGGGAAGTAAGTTTGCATTTGATATTCAAATCAACCATGCCACTCCCACTGAAATTAAAATTCTTAAACCGCAGAAAAAAGTAATGGGTTTAGCACCGAATCAACCAGAATACCGGATTTTGGTTGTTGACGATCGCGCCGATAACTGCCTAGTCATAGAGAGATTATTGTCACCATTAGGCATCCTCGTCCGGGAAGCTAGAGATGGTCAAGAAGCTATTGCGGTATGGGAGGATTGGCAACCGCACCTGATCTGGATGGATATGCAGATGCCTGTCATGGATGGCTATGAAGCCACCAGAAAAATTAAAGCTCATCCTCTCGGAAAACAAACTGTAATAGTTGCTCTTACTGCGAGCGCTTTTGAAGAGGAACGACAAACTATTTTAGGAGCAGGATGCGATGATTTCATGCGTAAACCCTTCGAGGCAAAGATACTATTTGCGAAAATGGAAGAACTTTTAGGAGTACGTTACATTTACGAGGAATCTGTTGATGCACCACTAGAAAATGAAAACGAAATTAGCGGAGTGACTAGCAATCAATCTGTCGAGTCACAACTCGGTCAAATGCCTCTTGAGTGGGTAGAAAAGATATCTCATGCTGCTCATGAATGTTGCGACGATAAAATTGTTAAGTTGATTGAGGAAATGCCGAGCGAGTTTGCTTTTGCTGCAGAATACTTAACTACTTTGGTGCAGGATTTCCTATTTGACGATATTATAGAGATAGCGCAGTCAGCAGTTGCAACGAGGTAAAAATAACAGTTTTCAACTAATCTCAACTTGGGAGGCTATTTTATTTAAAAAAGACCTAAGATTACGCCCCAATACCGTCTCCTAGCCATCTATTTTTAGCAAGGTAAATCGGATTTTCTACCGTTGCGTTTTTTTGAGGTAAACTTCTTAAGTCTTAATATCTTTTATCTTGACCAACTACCGTGAGCGATCGCATGGACAGCCATCATTATCCTACAATTCAAGCCAACATTTTAGTAGTTGATGATAAGCCCGATAATGTGCGGCTTTTATCTACAATCTTGACCGAACAAGGGTATCAGGTTCGTAAAGCGCTGAACGGGCAAAGGGCGATCGCTACAGTGCAAGAGTTTCCGCCCACTCTAATTTTGCTGGACGTGATGATGCCAGATATGAATGGATATGAGGTATGTGCAAAGTTGAAAGCTTCACCAAAAACCAGTTCCATTCCCGTGATTTTCTTAAGCGCCTTAGATGATGTTTTAGATAAAGTGAAAGCTTTTGATGTGGGAGCAGTTGACTATATTACTAAACCTTTTCATGGTAAAGAAGTATTGGCACGAGTGGCAAATCAGTTAACTATTCAAAGTCAACAACAGTTACTTCAAGAGCAAACGAAGCAATTCAAAGAACTTGTCGAACGTTTGCAAAACGAAATTAAAGAGCGGCAGGGGGTGGAGGTAGCTTTACGGCTTGCTCAAACAAAGTCCGATCATTTATTGCTGAATATTTTACCAGCAGCGATTGTTGAAAATTTGAAAAAGGGCGAGGGTTCTCCTGCCCAGAGGTTTGATTCAGCAACAGTTCTTTTTGCCGATATTGTCGATTTTACGTCTATTGCTGCTAGAATGTTACCTCTAGAATTGGTAAATGTATTGAACCAAATTTTTTCAAGGTTTGACCAATTAACTGAAAAACACGGTTTGGAAAAAATTAAAACAATTGGAGATGCTTATATGGTAGCGGGGGGGTTGCCGGTGCCGAGGGCAGATCATGTAGAAGCGATCGCGAATATGGCCTTGGATATGCAGGAAGCGATCGCTGATTTTCAAACTGACAGAGGCGAACCATTTCAAATTCGGATTGGCATTCATACAGGACCAGTAGTTGCTGGCGTAATTGGCACTAAAAAATTTATCTATGACTTGTGGGGAGATACTGTTAATGTGGCTTCTCGGATGGAATGTCAAGGATTACCGGGATATATTCAAGTTACTACGGCTATTTACGAACTGTTAAAAGATGGGTATTTATTGGAGGAGAGAGGTGCGATCACGATTAAAGGAAAAGGAGAGATGAGCGTCTATTGGCTAAAAGGTAAAAAAGGTAATTCAGCGGTAGAAACCGCTTCTCGTCAAACGAATTCCTCTCCTAGCGAAGTAATAGAGTACCCAAATACCCCACTTCTTTAAGAAGTCGGGCATCTAACCTAAAAGCTACGGATGAACGTTGAACTAATCCTTAAAAAATGAAAATAATTTGCAATTGCAAATTAGTATTTTCCCGGAAGATTTCAATGCGATCGATAAATTCTCGAAAGTAAAACCTGCGTTCTGATTCTGATAAATCGAGCCAAAATTGCGGCAGGGAAACTGTTTGGGCAATTTCTCGCAAATTTACTGGGGGTAGTTGCGCTAATTTGCTTTGCAGTTCGGCAATTTCGGTGCGGATTTTGTAGGCTCTAAACTCGGCCGTTTCCGTGTCTAAAATGCCGCTTTCAATCAGGGCCGCAAGTTGCTCTATGATTTCTTGTTTCGATGCGATCGCCCTGACAATTCCTGCTTTAATTCCATTCATATTCGGCATTTGCAACCCAGCAACAGCATCGGGTAAATCCCGACAAATACCGGCGATGGTTAATTGCAATACTTCATCGTAGGAAAGGCCGCTACATTTAGGCTGTTTTGGACAGTTAATCGGTCGCAAATAAAGGTATTCTTTTTCTTGGCGGTAGGAGGTGACTTTGGCAACTGTCATGGGGGATTTGCATTCTGCACAAATTGCTAAACCTGCGAGGGAACGTGGGGCGCTAGCGCTGCGAGGAGAAAGGCAGCGGTTGCGGCGCAGTAACCTGTCTATTTGGGCGGCTTCTTCTCTGGAAATAATCGGGACGTGGGTGTTAGAAATTACTTGACCGTTTTGATATTCCAAATCACCTCGGTAGGCTGGATTTGTCAGCCAGCGGCGGCCGGTGCTTACAGAGATTTTTTTGTTGTATTTCTTGGCTAAATACCGCACGGAACCTCGCAAGGAACCGTAAATTAAAAAGTGTTCAAAAAAGTCTTTGACGGTGGGGGCGGTGGTTTTATCGATCGTATAACAATCTTTGCCCCGCCGGTAGCCGTAGGGAGCCTTACCCGGTGGAATCCGGGATTTGATGCGGTTGCGGGCGTGTCCTTTGCGAATACTCCGGCTGTGTTGGCTGCGCTGGATTTCTGCGAGGATTTGCAGCAAGTTTTGGCGGTTTCGCGGTTCTGTTTCTGCTTGTACGATGATTTCGACGCCGAGGTTTTCGAGTTGGGCGAGGTGCGAACACACTTGCTGTACGGTGTCGCCGAGTTCTTCAAACCGCTGAATTAATAAGTATTTGACTGGTTCTGTTTGGCAGTCTTTGAGGAGTTGTTGCAGTTGCTGCCGCCCTCCTAAGTCTTGATAGGTGCGATCGACTTCTTGGCCCCAAATTTCCGGTGCGGGTGCTGCTTCGAGTAGCGGTTCGGTGTAAGAATAAGCGATGATTTTCATCTGTTACTCGCTGAGTTCGATGATGTTGCCGTCGGGATCTTGGGTAAATAATGCCGATCGACCTGACGCGCTCATTTGAAACGGGCAATTGTGAGCGATTAACTGCTGTTTGGCTGCCTCTAAGTTGGCCACAGAAAATGCTAGATGTCGGTTGCGTCCCCATTTGGCATGGTCTACGGCATCTGGGATAATTGTTGCACCTAAAATTAGGTGGAGCTGGAAGTCGCCGATTTGATACCAGATTCCGGGAAATTTTAAGTCGCGATCGATTTTTTGCAGTCTTAGTACGGTGCTGTAAAAGTGTTGGGATTTTTCCAGGTTGGAGATGAGTAGGGCGGAGTGGAGGGATTGAGTAATTTGCATTGTTTGTTGGAATTTATTGTTTTATTTTAACCGCTGATGCAGGCAGATGAGCGCTAATGAACGCAGATTTTTTGATGTTGGTTGAGTTTTTGATATGATAACATTGTCCGTCGCTCTTAATATATCTATTATCAAGTCTTGTAACAAAAAACTGCCCCCTGGGAGTGTTTTTAACAATGGTTTCTCAAAAAAGTGCGATCGTCTCCAAAGCGGGCAAATTCCCTCTCCGCAATGTCTTGGTAGTTCCCTTTGTTCTCCAAATTTTGGCTGCTGTTGGCTGCGTTGGCTATCTCTCTTACAGAAACGGAGAGCAGATAGTCAACGATATTGTTAGTCAGTTGCGGCAGGAAGTGAGTGCGAGAGTTTACGAACGTGTTCAAACCTATCTGGAAGCTCCGCCACTGGTGAATCAGATTAATCAGGATGCTGTACCTTTGGGGGTGTTGAACTTTGACGATTTGGAGCAAGCTCGACCCTATTTTTGGAAACAAGTTCTGCAATTTAAGTCGATCGGTCACGCGGGAATTGCCAACGAAAAAGGTCAGTACCTGCGTGTGGGTTGGGTAAATCGGCTGGTTGGACTTGAACAACCTCAGCTTGCCCAGCAACTGATTCCGGGGGGCGGCGACTTGATATATTACAACCTTGACGATAATGGAAACCCGACAACAATCGACAAAAACACGCCCAATTATGACGTTCGCACGCGCCCTTTTTACAGAGTAGCTGTTGAGAAGAAACAGGCAGCTTGGAGTGAAGTTTATATTAATTTTGGCTACGGTACGCTGCAAATTAATGCGAGTGTACCCTATTACGATGCCGAAGGGAAACTAATTGGGGTGCTGACTTGCCAGATGGGACTAGATCAAATTCGCCACTTCCTGCAAACCTTAAGGGTGGGTAATTCCGGTCAAGTATTTATCATTGAACCCCAGGGTGAGTTAATAGCCACCTCGCTTAAAGAACAGCCTCTTTCGGTGGGAACAGGCAAAGATACAACGCGGCTAAAAGCACAAGAAAGCAGCAACCCGCTGATGCGTCAGAGTGTGGTTTATCTGCTCGAACGCTTCAAGCATTTGGAAGATATCGAGCAAACTGTTCAACTTGACTTTAAGCTGAACGGTGAGCGGCAATTTATCCAAGTTTCTCCGCTAACTGACAAGTACGGTCTCAATTGGCTGAGTGTAGTAGTAGTTCCTGAAGCGGACTTTATGGCGCAGATTTATGCTAACACTCGCTACACCATTTTACTGTGTATAGTGGCTCTCATTGTCTCTGTTGGAGTGGGTATTTTCACCGCTAGCTGGATTACTCGCCCCCTAAACCAAATTGCTCAAGCTTCAGAATATCTAGCAGGTGGTGCTCTTAACCAGAAAGTTGCTTCCAGTCAAATCTGGGAAATTGAAACCTTAAGAAATTCCTTTAACAGCATGGCGATACAACTGCAAGAATCCTTTGAAACACTAGAAGATAAAGTCAAAGAACGTACCTCTGAACTCGCCACAGCCACCAAACAAATTGCCACTCTCAACCAGCTCCTGAAAGCGGAAAACCTTCGCATGAGCTCCGAACTCGATATGCTCAAACAAATGCAGCAGTTGATTCTGCCAAAACCTGCTGAACTCGCAGCCATTCAAGATTTAGATATTGCCGGATTTATGGAGCCAGCCTCGGAATTAGGTGGTGATTACTACGACGTACTTTGTACTAACGGGGTTGTCACGATTTGCATTGGTGATGTCACCGGACACGGATTAGAAAGCGGCATTTTGATGGTGATGACTCAAGCTGCTGTCCGCACTCTTCAAGAAATGCAAGAATCCAACCCGGTGCGTTTTTTAGATACCCTCAACCGCACTATTTATAAAAATGTCCAGCGCATGAACTCCGACAAAAATATGACACTAGCTTTGCTAAACTATGCGGATCGCACAATTAGTATCAGCGGTCAACATGAGGAAACTCTTGTGGTCAGGAAAGGTGGTAAAATCCAGCGGATAGACACCATGAATTTAGGATTTCCGCTCGCCTTAGATGAGGATATTTCCGATTGGATTAGCCATGTTTTAGTAGACTTAGAGCCGGGGGACGGGGTGGTGCTTTACACTGACGGCATTCCCGAAGCTAGAAATATGCACAAAAAATTCTATGGTATTGAAAGACTCTGTGAAGTTGTTTCTCAAAACTGGCACTTGAGCGCCGAACAAATCAAGGAAGCCACCATCGCTGATTTGCGAAATTTTATTGGAAAACAAAAGGTTTTTGATGACATTACTTTGCTAGTATTGAAGCAACAGGGAAATATTGTGCATAATTTATGATTTACCGTCGTCAACCCGGTTTCTACCAGCGGTCTTGGATTTAGTGGTCAAGCATCGAAGCAGAAACAGGATTTCGAGTTCTGCGCCTGTAAGTTATAATAATTTACAGCGAGGAAGTCAAACAACTTTGCGCTTCCAGATTCGGAAGTATAAATTATGAAACCACAAATAAATTTAGCACCATCTAAATCTCCAGAAGAACTCCATAACCAGCTACAGGAGTTGAGCCAAAAACTTGAGGAAGTCGAGGATGAAAAAAACAGCTATGAAACTTTAGTAGAAATTGTTACACAACACTCCACAGATCTGGAAAACCAGATCCGTAATAAAAACCGAGAGATGCAGACTTACATCGAGCAGGTAAAAAAGGTTATAGATGCAGCTATTGCTGTAAAAAACAATAGCTTTCAACCCCAGATATTGTCAGATGTGGCAGCGCGCAGTGATGCACTGGGAGAACTGGCACAGGTATTCTCGCATATGGTCCAAACGGTGAAAGCGCGGGAACAAGAATTAGAGAAACTTTTGCAGGCTTACGGACGTTTTGTTCCCGATGAATTTCTCCAATTTCTCGGCAAGCAAAGCATGGTTGATTTCCAGCTTGGAGATCACGTGAGCAAAGAGATGGCAATTATGTTTTCCGATATGCGTTCCTTCACCACGATGGCGGAGCAAATGACTCCTCAAGAAAACTTTGACTTCATCAATAACTATTTACAGCAAATTAGTCCCGAAATTCGTAAGCACAATGGTTTTATTGTCAAGTATATTGGAGATGGAGTCATGGCAGTTTTTCCTGATGGCGTGGATGATGCTATTCAGGCAGGAATTGTGAAGTTGGAGCAGTTGCAGAAATACAATCAAAGCCGTAAAATAAATGGGGATATACCGCTGAAGATTGGCATTGGTATCCATGTGGGTGATACGATGGTTGGGATTATTGGAGATGCAAATCGGATGCAAGCAGATGCGATCTCAGATCATGTCAATCTCACAGCTCGTCTGGAAGGTTTGACTAAGTATTATGGCGTATCTTTATTAATTTCTGGAGATGTGGTACAACGTTTGAGTCAACGCGAAAAGTATCATATCCGTTTTTTGGATCGGGCTATTGTCAAAGGTAGACAAGAAGCCATTTCAGTTTGTGAGGTGTTAGATGTTGAAGTAGAACCAGTGCGATCGCTCAAAATTCAAACTTTGCCTATATTTGAGGAGGGACTCCAAGAATATTGTCAGGGAAATTTTGCTAAGGCCATAGTTTGTTTTGAACAGATAGTGGCGCTAAATCCAGATGACAAGCCCAGTCAACTTTACCTAAAACGCCTCCAATCGCTGTTAGAAAAGAGTCTTCCTGCTAACTGGAATGGCGTGTGGAAATTTACCCAGAAGTGACATTGATACATCAATTGGAGGCAGAAAAATCATGACATCTGGAAGCTTAAAAACAATGACACAAATCTTTGGAGAATTCATTGAAGAATTTCCTCCTGAACACGACTCCCTAGAACTTACATTTACCCCCAGTTCTCGCCCCATCAAACAGCGCTGGCGCAATAACAGGCTTTCAGCTCATTTTGTAGCCGATTATTTGTCTAGCTTTCTACCGGTGGATGAGGAGGATGCTAGCAGCGAGAAACGGATAAAAGAAAGCAAGGGAGCTGTGAGCTATGTGGCAAACGAACTCTTAGAAAATGCGATAAAATTTAATAACGATGATACCAATTACAAGGTCAGATTTGGTATACATTTTATTGGTGAAACAGAGGTGACGGCGATAATTTTTGCCAGTAATAGTGTCAAGCCAGAAAGGGCAAATAAATTGAAGGAGTTTATTGAAGAAATTCTGGCTTCCGATCCCAATGAACTTTATTTGCAGCAGCTTGAAAAGAATGCGGAATCGGAAAGTGACACATCGGGATTGGGATTGCTGACGATGATTAATGACTATTCAGCTAAGATAGGTTGGAAATTCGAGCGTAGACCAGAGAGTGATACCATCATTGTTACGACTGTGGTTCAAATTAGGGTCTAGTTGCTAGCATTTCAATATTTACTCTCTTGTGCGATCGCACTATTTTAGTCAGGAAACAAAATTACAATGGGTATTCAAGAAATTCAAGGTGAAGATTACAGCATTCAGTACGATCCAGAATCAGTCACAGTCACTTTCCAAGGCGAACTGAGCCTGAGCGGCCCCGCAGAGTATGCGCCAATAGTCGAATTGTTAGATGAGGTCGCCAATCCCGAACCGCCTACTATTACCTTGAACCTAAAAAATTTGGAATTTGTTAACAGTTCTGGTATCAGTATGCTGTCGAAGTTTGTCATTGCCGTTCGGAAAAAGAAAACGATTCAACTTTTGGTATTGGGTTCAAATGATGTTCCCTGGCAACAGAAATCTCTCAGAAATTTAGAAAAGCTGTTGCCAACTTTGAAGCTCGAATTAGCGTAGGATATGTGTAAATTTTAACTACAGTTAATACAGGCGGGACGCCCGTTCCACACACAGTTAACATAGGCGTGACGCCCGTGCCACACACAGTTAAAATACATAAATTTGGATGATTAGTAAATTGCTTAAGTTTGCTGGATCGGCAGTTCAATGATAAACTCGGTTCCCTTGCAGGGTTCAGACTCGCACCGAAGCGATCCTCGGTGATTTTCTACTAAGATTTTGTAGACAATAGACAATCCTAAACCGGTACCTTTACCAATTTCCTTGGTGGTGAAAAACTGCTCGAACATTCGCTCTTTTATCTCTGGTGTCATTCCGGTTCCCGTGTCAGCAATCCGCACTCTCACCCGATCGGGGCCAGCTAATTCTGTGCTGATCAAAATTTTTAGCGCAGCATGGGGCTGATTTTGTGATGCATCGTCCAAAGCATCGATCGCGTTGGTAATTAGATTCATAAATACTTGATTTAGCTGTCCTGAATAACACTCTACAGGAGGCAATTTTCCATAATTTTTAACTACTTGAATGTCGCGACGGTCTATTTGAGAATTGAGACGGTTTCGCAAAATTAACACGGTGCTGTCAATGCTGTCGTGCAAATCGCACATGGTCATGTTACTGTTATCGGTTCGCGAAAAGTTGCCCATAGATTTGACAATTTCGCGAATGCGATTGGAACCCATTTGCATGGAAGAGATAACTTTAGGCAAGTCTTCAACTAGAAAATCAAGATCTATCTCTTCGATTTTAGCTGTGATTTCGGGACAGGGATTGGGATAGCATTCTTGATAGAGACACAGCAGGTGCAACAAATCTTGAGTATAAATTGCGGCATGGCTCAAGTTGCCGTAAATAAAACTAACTGGGTTATTAATTTCGTGGACGATACTAGCCATTAGCGCCCCCAGCGAAGACATTTTTTCGCTGTGGAGGAGTTGAGCTTGAGTTTGTTTTAGTTCGCAAAGTGCGCGATCGAGCTGGGCGGCTTGAGCTTCCGCTTTCGAGGTAGCAGCACAACTTTCTTGATAAAGTTCAACCTGTTTAAGGTCGATTTCAAATTGTTCGATTTCGCTTTCTTGCTGGTATTGACTCACCACGGCATCGAAAGCTTCTAGCAAGTCGCCGCCCGCTGCTTCGACAATGTACAGCAGGTGGGGGTTTTCCAGCATGAGTTCGGCATCAGGAACTTGCACCAGTGCTTTTATTCGATCGATATATGCGCGCACTTGTTTGTCTAAATACAGTGGCGGCTCAAAATACATTGCCTTGAGGGCGGGTGAAGGGGGACTCACTAAGTTGACGCTGCTGCCAAGATTAATTAAGTCGCGGTGCGATTTTTCCATAAGCTCGATCGCCTCTAACAAATCCCGGCGCAGTTTTGCTCTTTCTACCCCATTCTGAGAGGAAACTAACCTCATGCAAAAAAAAGCCGTTCGTTGGGACAGCATTCGCTGGCGGCCGCTGATGTTAATTACCGCAGCACTAATTTTTCTGGCTGTCGTAATTTCTTCCAGATTAAAGTAGTTGCTCAGTGCTGCCATTGGTAATACCCCCGACTCCACTAAATGTCTGTAGCTCCTGCTGACACAAGATTTAAGAGCCATAAAAAAAATTGTACAAGACACTAATCAATATATTCTGTATTTCCTAATAAAGTAGTATACTAAAACACAATTATTTTCAATTGGTGGCTTATCACAATTTTTATAATTCGGCTTCTTGCACAGTTTTTCTTAATGATTCAAAAATTCACAAGTCAACTTCGCCATAATTTGAGCTTGAGTTTGCGGCAACCCGTGAGTAGCATTGGGAATAATTACTAACTCGGCCCCCGGTATCTCGTTAGCGTAGGTTTCACAGTGCCATAGAGGAATTGTTTCGTCGCTATCTGCTGCGATAACTAAGGTAGGAATTTGCAATTTGTGAATTTCTTTTTCTACTGTATCAACTGCGTCTTCCGGCCGCATCCGACTCATTAAAAATGACCTTGCTACTGGTTGAGACATTAACTCCCTGCGCCACCCGGAAATTTGCTGCAATTTCTCACTTTTTCCCGCTAAACTAGCAAAAGGTTTTGCCAACTGCAAAGCCCAATCAACGGCTGGGGTTTCCCACAACAGCGGCCGCAAAGCATCATATTGACCGCAAAAACTATCGTCCCGAATTCCCGCTGGGGCTGCTAATACTAAACTGCTGACAGAATTAGGATATTTTAGGGAATATGCAGATGCTACCCAACCGCCAAAAGAATGTCCGATGATGCAGCAGGGTTCGATATTTAGTTGTTCTACAACTTGCCGCACAAAAGCAACTTCTACAGCTACGTCGTAGCGGATTTCTGGTTTGCTGGATTCTCCAAAACCCAACATATCTAAACTGATGCACCGAAACTGAGATTGCAATAACTCAATGAACGGCAGCCAGCAAGTCTTTTCTCCTAAGAAACCGTGCAGCATCAATAAGGGTCTGCCGCACCCGATGTCGAGGTAGGCGGCTGTTTGGGTGGTGCTATTGACAAATGTAGTTAATGTGTGCGTTTGTCCTCGAAGTGCTTGAGACTGCATGGGTGATCGACTCCTAATAGGTAAGATACATTTGTAAAGGATTGTAACAAAAAAGCAGTTCAAACGTTAAACTTCATTACGGAGTACACAGTTAGAAATAGACCATGATATTGTCTATGATTATTAGAAAACACTACAAACCCAAAGCAGGAGAACACTTTGAACTCTACTTTAAAACAGTACCCGGCTTGCTCTCTTCGCGAAGATGTCAGTGAGTACGTAGCACACCTACAGCTTCACATGACGTTACAAGCTCGCAACTTGCTCCCTACCATTACCACCGCTAAGGATAGTCGCGAACAACTGTTGCAGCAGACTCAGGCTCATTTTGAGAAACGTGTTTCTCGACAAACTATTTAAACAAATTTAACGATCGCCCGCGGTCGATCGAACTTTCCCACATTTCAGCATCCCAGAAACCCGGTAGCCTCAACAATACCGGGTTTCTTTTCGGCTAATTATGCAGGGGCCCGGTTTTGGGTAATATGCGTTCGGTGTGTTTTAAATTTAATGTCTATGCGAATTCCGATTATTGCATTTTTGACTTTGGCTGCGCTGGCTGGCGGCGAATTGACGGCGCAGGCGATTGATCCGAGTGCCGCACCGACTGAGGCGGAGTTTAGAGAGGGAACCGCAGAGGCGCAGAGGGCGCAGAGGGAGGAGGATGAGGTCATCGGTGACAACTTAACGTCAAACCGACCATCTCTGTTGTTTGTAGCGAAGTCTAGATCCCCCCTAGCCAAGGGCGGGCACGGAGGCACCGCCCCTACTAAGGGGGGGACAAGAAATATGCTCAAAGTCCCTCTTATTAAGGGAGATTTAGGGGGATCTAGACTAGATGACAAGCGACATTTGTTATCGGTTCCAGTCTTAAATAGTCACCAATCGGATGAGGTGAACCCAACTGTGCGGGATTTGCCGGCATCCGATGAGCTCGCAGCTTCTGGAGAAGTACGCGCGGCGCAGCTATCCCCTAGGGAATCTCTCTCATATCGTTTCCGGTTGCATCAAAATAATAAAATCGAGTCAACAGTTAACACTCAACCATTCAGTTTTTCCACCCCGAGTCAACAGTCAACAGCCAACAGTCAACAGTCAACAATCATTCCGGTGCAACCGGAATTGATATCACTCAAGTCCAGCCACAATAAAGATTTTACATCTCTGTTAAAAACTCCGGCGACGATCGCGACACAAGCCGAAATCCCCGAAGCAGTAAACAGCAACGCCCGACAGCTAGGCGGTACTCTACAAATCAGTCAAGCGGGCAATGCTGAGGGCGTTTACGTTGCAGAGGTAAAAATTCGCTTTGTCAATTCCCGAGGTGAAGCTGTTGATAAAAAAGGGAATCCCATTGAGGGCAGAATTTCGGAAGATTTTATCCGAGGTGAGATCAAACTCAAGGCGGGGGATAACTACAGCCGGGAAGTTGTACGATCGGATTTACAGCAGTTGCAGCAATTGGGATTGTTTGACAAAGTGACGGTTTCGATTGAAGAAGTTGGCACGGATGTTAATGTAATCTACAACGTTCAAGAGCGATCGGCTCGTTCTTTTAGCGTGAGTGCCACTCTGAGTGATGATGTGGGCGTTGCTGTTCCTCTTTCGTATACCGATCGAACTTTCGGCACCAACCCCCAGCGGCTAGCGGTGGAACTTGAACCCAGCCTCCGAGGTATCCAGTACGATGTCGAGTTTGTCAGCCCTTACGTTGCCGCCGAAGACCGTTTGGGATACAGTGTGAGAGCTTTTGGCGATCGCAGAATATCGGAAATTTTCAACAAAGATATTGATTTGCCCAACGGGAACCGAGTTCGGGAAATTCGGGTGGGGGGAAATCTCAGGTTTACCAGACCTTTGGGCGATTGGCAATCGACTTTGGGACTGAATTATACAAACATCAGTACGCGCGATCGCAACTTAAATATCGCCCGCCGCGACGAACTCGGCAATCCTCTCACATTCAGCGGCAGCGGCGTTGACGAGTTATACACTGTTTCTTTCGGTGCGATGCTTGATCGGCGGGACAATCCCTTCAACCCCACCAGTGGCTCAATTCTCAGCCTCAGCACCGAGCAGTCGATACCTCTGGGGCGAGGTAACATTGTGAGTAATCGGCTGTTAGCAAATTATATACAGTATGTACCAGTAACTTTGCTCGGCATCAGCGAGTCCGAAGCCTTGCCCGAAATGCTGGCTTTTAACTTGCAAGCGGGGACGGTAATCGGGGATTTGCCACCAACGGAAGCTTTTCGCCTCGGCGGCCGCAATTCCGTGCGGGGTTACGACGGCGGGGATATTGGCAGCGGCCGGAGTTATTTTTTGGCTTCGGGTGAATATCGGTTTCCTGTGGGTCAAGATGTTGGCGGCGTGATATTTGTTGATTTTGCGTCGGATTTGGGAACGGGAGATAGTGTACTCGGAAAACCGGCTGTAGTTAGGGACAAACCGGGGACTGGGGCGGGTGTTGGGGTGGGTGTGAGGGTGCGATCGTCCTTTGGATTAATTCGCTTAGATATGGCTGTTAGCGACTCCGGCGACCTCAAATTTATACTCGGTACAAAGCAACGGTTTTAACAATAGTGCAACAGATCATATCAATTCCGGTTGCACTCCTTCGGAATTGTTGACTGTTGACTGTTAACGGGCGGGTCGAAAAACTGAATGGTTGAGTGTTAACTGTTGACTCGATTTTATTATTCCGATGCAACGGGAAACGATATTAGTTAACCCACAGTGTGAAACAGATTTTGGGCGACTCAATTGCCGCCAAAGCCTTTGGTCGGACATCATCAAACCTATCGGCCTCGGCTGGCGGGGTGTCGGTAATTTCTGCGAAGGATAGGGTAAATTGTCGATCGAATAATTGAGTTTGATTTCTTTCCTCAGCCCAACCTCCAAAGTTTGTAGTAGTAATCGAAATTGAGTGAAATACAGCACCTCGGTAAGGACACAACAATGTTGTATCCCTACTGTGTCGTAGGCAATTGACAATTGCTATATAGCAGTTCTCAATCTTGGTGAGGTATGCCCTATGCCCTATGCCCCATGCCCTATGCCCCATGCCCTATGCCCGCTTATCAAGCGTGCACCTCATGTTACTGAGAAAGGCTATATTTATTTATGCTCGTAAATGCTTAACGCTTTGGTTTCTTCACATCAACAGTTTTCGGCTTAGCCGCCGGAGTGCGCGGATAAAACTTAAACTTATTGAGCGCAGCACTTGCCGATTTAGCCACACCGCTATCTATATCTCGCAAAGCTTTTTGTAGCAGCGGAATCACTTTTTCAGACTTAATCATTGCTAGTGCTTCCACAGCAGCTTCGCGCACCTCCGGGTGAAGATCTTGAGCTAATTTTCCCAAGGTTTCTATTGCTCGCTGACCTTCGGATCTCAGAGCATTAGCAGCAGCCATTTTACCTAAAGCAGACGCTGCAAACTTGCGGGTTTCTTTGTCCTGACTTTGAACACATCCCATCAACTGCGGTAGGGAATAGCTTGGTGCTTGTCTGGTAATTGGAAGCTGTTGTTCGACTGCTGGTTGATGTAAATCAATTGGTTGGGGTTCCGAAAAATCTGTGTAATTTAACTCTTCTTCAACTTCTGTTTGATTTAACTCACTTGACAGTTCCTGCCAAACTTCTTCTTGTGATAAACCTTCGGAAAATTCTGTTGAATTTAACTGACTGAACTGCTGCTCCGGGACTTCTTGTTGTACATTACTCTCGTACTGCTCTTGCAAAGACCTGATAGTAGCTTGCATCTGAGCTTCGTGCTCTCTCAACTGCTCGTGAGCCGCTTGCAACTGACTCTCGTATTGCTCTTGCAAAGCCTCCATATTTAACTGCAGCTCAACCTCGCGGTTCTCATATTCCTCGGCAATTTGCCTCAAGCGAATTTCGTGTTCATTTTGCAAGTTTTGCAAATGTTGCTCCATCTGAGCTTGATAATTTATATGCAATTCGTCAGCAACTCTAAGTAAATGATGTTCGTGTTCTGCTTGCAAAGATTGGATATTTTGCTGCATCCTAGCATTGTTAGCGGCTTCTAATTCCTCGCTGATTTGTCGTCGCAGCTCGTACTCGTCTACGCTGGCAAATGGTTGGGGCTGACTGTCGCGTTCTGCCAAAACTTGTTGGAGCTGACTGTCGCGTTCTGCCCGAACTTGTTGGAGCTGATTTTCATATTGAGCCGCAACTTGTTTGAGCTGGTTTTCGTATTGGGTAGTAACTTGTCTGAGTAAATTTTCGTGTTCGATAGTAGCTTTTCTAAGCTGATTTTCCCGTTCTCCTTGCTGAGATTCGACAGCTTGTTGCACCCGAGACATCTGAGCTAATTCTATTTCCTCAGTAATTCTGCGAGTTTGCTGCAAGTATTCTTGCTTTTGCTTCTTTAAGCGCTTTTCCACTAACCAGTAAGCAACTGCTACCCCTGCCAAAAAACCTACGATCGCTCCTATGATACCCACAACTGAGATCCTCCCGACAAAATAGTGATGCTGGACTTTTTACATTTAACCATAGAGCCTCCTGTAACCGCCCAGTAGCAACAGCCAGGCTGTCACTGCCAGCCAGTGAACTGCCACCGCAGGCCAGATAGAACCGCTTTGCAGGTAGGCGATGGAGCACGCAACTCCCAAAATTGCCGCCAGTAGCAAAAATACTGGATTCATAAAGGTCGATCGACCAACCGGGTAAAAAGTCAGCGCGTTCAGCGGGTGGTACACTACAAAAACCGCCAAACTCGCGCATCCCCAAAACCACAGCATTAAGCCAGAAGCCTTCTCGAACGGGTGTGGCAGCATTAACACCCGGAACAATAATTCCTCGGTGATGCCGGGACTTAAGAAACAGCCAAGAAGCACTCCCACAATTGTACGCCGAGAGGTTTGCACGTCTACTTTTAGAAATCCTGACCAAAAACCAATGGAAAGAGCGATCGAAGTGTAAACCAGCGCGAGCATAGCTGCAACCAGCCAATCAGTGAAATCGGGAATAGTTGAAAAAGCTAGGGTGACGCGGCGTAGCAGCAATCCCAGCAGCGCCATCGCACTAAAATTTAACATAATCAAACTGATCCTTAAAATTTTCAAACAGATGTTAGCAGTAAGTTGAGCCGTTTATTATGCAAAACCAATCATTGCTACCCGTCAGAGTCCACGTTTTTGTTTCGGGATTAGTTCAAGGAGTAGGATACCGATATTCAACGAGGAATCAAGCAAAGTATTTCGGCCTGGGCGGCTGGGTAAGAAATCTCCCCGATGGGCGCGTCGAGGCTGTCTTTGAAGGCTCCAAAAAAGCTGTGGAAGGAATGATTAGTTGGTGCCGCCGCGGCCCCAGCGGTGCTACGGTTAGTGAGTTGATTTTGGAATACGAAGACCCGGAGGGCGATTCCCTTGGCGATAGCTCCGCTTCACGCACTTTTGAGATCCGCCGATAAAACAATAAAGGAAATAAACTGCGGTTGAAACCGCTACTATACAAACGAAGTCTGCCTAGTCTACGGCAGGCTTCGCCCAAACAGACTAAAGAATAAATTCGATAAAAAGCGCGAATTTGGTATTGCCAATTTATCAATGATGAGCAAGTTGAGTTAAATTAGCAAACAACTGAGCAACTTTGGTCAAATCTTTATCTCCTGGCGCTATTTCTACGCCGCTCGAAAGGTCAACACCGCTGAAGTTATTGCCGATCGCGCTATCAATTGCATTTAAAATATTATCGGGTGTTAAACCGCCCGCCAGCAGCCAACGACACTGCGGTCTAAACTCTGATAACATCATCCAGTCGATCGTTTTACCAGTACCGCCCAATTGCCCTGGATGGTAAGCATCCAGCAGTAAAGTATCGACACGAACAGCATAAACAGCAGCGGTGGCTAAAGTTTCAGGAGTCTTAACTCTCAGGGCTTTGATAATTTCAATTCCCGGCAAAAACTCCCGCAGTCGCTCGCAATATTCCGCTGTTTCATCTCCATGCAACTGCACCCCGCTTAAATTTGACTCTGCCGCTACTTGACAGATATTTTCTATTGTGGTGTTGGCAAAAACGCCGATGCGATCGACATTTTCCGGCAACTGCTCGACAATCAGGCGAATTGTTGCTGGGCTGACATAGCGCGGGGAAGCCGGCACGCAGATAAACCCCAAAGCTTGGGCTCCCAAGCGGGCGATCGCAATTCCTTGGTCTAATTTAGTGATTCCGCAAATTTTAACCCGCACTCTTCCTCCTCGGTTCCGCAGTTGTATCAAAATATCAACGAATTGTTAACTATTAAAACAAATCTTAGTTTAATGCAAACCGCTTTTTATAATCTTGGAAATCAATTTATCTGTGAAATCAGGAAATAAGAACATGATCACCTCATCTTTGCTGTTAGCCGT
This sequence comes from Microcoleus sp. T3_A4, assembly GCF_036700465.1. Lineage (NCBI taxonomy): Bacteria > Bacillati > Cyanobacteriota > Cyanophyceae > Oscillatoriales > Microcoleaceae > Microcoleus > Microcoleus sp. T3_A4. The sequence goes on from NZ_JAUBOY010000008.1 coordinate 33,421, forward strand.
ACAATCTACCGCTCCCTCAACACCGGAGTGGTCGCCACTGGTAGGACTGACAATGATTTTATGCAATTTGCTGGCGATCACGATCGGCTACTACGGCATCTCCAAGCAAAACCGAGGCAAGGGCCCAGCTTTACCCGTTGCACTCCCTGGAATGTTCAAAGGCTTCGGCGTACCAGAATTGCTGGCAACAGCCAGCTTCGGTCACTTGCTCGGAGCCGGAGTAATCTTGGGCTTGGGTAACGCCGGAGTTCTGTAAAAATCAGGGGAAAGGCAAAGGCAAGGGGTAGAAAAGATATAATAGAAACTCTTTCTTGCTCTCCTTTCCCAGGAAATTTCATGCAGACAGGTTGGCGAATCGGCTCTTTATTTGGCATCCCCCTAGTTATAGATTATTCGTGGTTTATAATTTTAGCCTTAGCAACCCGCGAATACGCCAGCAGTTACCGCCTGTGGGGGCCTGCGCTCTCCTGGAGTGCGGGGTTAGCAATAGCTCTGCTACTGTTTGCTTCCGTGCTCTTGCACGAACTCGGACACAGCTTGGCGGCGATATCGCAAGGCATTAAAGTTAATTCTATTACCTTATTCTTATTTGGCGGAGTAGCTTCGATCGACTCGGAATCAAAAACTCCCGGTCAAGCTTTTCAAGTAGCTATTGCCGGCCCTCTCGTCAGCTTTGCGTTGTTTTTAATCCTCGGTTTGGGTTCTCAAGTTCTTCCCCCGAAAAGTTTGTTAGCAATTGTCACCGAAAGGGTAGCACTAATCAATCTCGTTTTGGGATTATTTAACTTAATTCCCGGTCTACCTTTGGATGGAGGACAAGTTTTAAAAGCAGCAATTTGGAAAATCACTGGCTCTCGATTTGCCGGCGTTCGCTGGGCGGCAAAAACCGGACAAGTTTTAGGTTGGCTGGCTGTTGCTTTGGGTCTGAGTTTATGCTTTTTAGCGCGCGAGTACGGCGGCTTGTGGATTGCGCTGATCGGCTGGTTTGGCATTCGCAATGCCACGGCTTATAGCCAAGTTACTTCGCTGCAAGAAGCCCTACTCAAAATTAAAGCCAGCGATGCGATGAGCCGCGAGTTTCGAGTTGTAGATGCAGATTTGACTCTGCGAGAATTTGCCGATCGATATTTGTTAGAAGTCAATCCGTTTCCATTTTACATTGCTGCGACCAATGGCCGGGATTTGGGCTTAGTGTCGATCGACGATATCCGCTTCACAGAACGCAGTCAATGGCCAATTCAGACTTTGCACAACATTTTGAAACCCCTGGGAAAAACCCCCACAGTCTCGGAAAAAGCATCCCTCGCAGAAGTAATTAACAGCATGGAAGCCCGTCAACTCCCCCGAATCATCGTCCTCTCGCCGATTGGTTCAGTAGCGGGGACGATCGATCGGGGCGACGTGGTTAAAGTTTTGGCAAAATACCTCAAGCCCCAGATTTCAATGGCCGACATCAAGCGCAGCAAAGAAGAAAACAGCTATCCCCAAGGATTGCAGTTAAGTGCGATCGCCAAAACCGCACAAGAAAACTAAAATTTTGGCATCAGTAAGGGGCATTTACGAGCACGCCAATGTTAGATTGTTGAAACCAACAATTATTAATATGCCCAAATTCTTTCATCAATTTCATCGTCAGTTGAAGGAGAGAGAGTGGAGTTGGAAAAACTTAACTTATTCCTTCCCCTTCGCTGACTTGCAACCTCTTGCTATTATCTGGATTCTCGTGACCGGAACTCTATTGGGGGTGAGGCATTTAGGTGGGTTGCAGCCACTAGAATTAAATGCTTACGACCTCATGGTGCAGTTGCGACCAGATCTAGGCCCTGACCCCAGGTTGCTGATAGTTGAAGTCACAGAGCAGGATATTAATACTATTGAAAAATGGCCAATTTCCGATCGCACTTTAGCAAAAGCGATCGCAGAAATAGCACGTCTTGAACCCACAGCTATTGGCATCGATATAATTCGCGACATTCCCTACGAGCCGGGGAATGCAGAATTAGCAACTCAATTGAAAAATCCCAAAGTATTTCCGATTACCTTCCTTGGCCAATCAAAGTACCAGCAAGTGCCACCCAATCCTAACATACCAGAAAAGCGGGTAGGATTTAACGATTTAGTCTTCGATCCAGACGGTATAGTGCGTCGCAATTTGATGTTTGCCAAGAATGGTAAAACAACAATGACTTCATTATCAATGCGGCTAGCTTTTGCTTATTTAGATAGCAAAAAAATAGATTCTAAATTGACAGAAAAACAAGAAATTCAGGCAAATAAAATAGTATTTTCAAAATTGCGATCGGACTCAGGAGGTTATCAAAACATTAATGCCCAAGGCTATCAAGTTCTACTCAATTACCGCTCTGCTGAAAAAATAGCAAACAGCGTGACACTAACTCAAGTTTTGGAGCGAAAACTTGAGCCTAAATTGGTGAAGGGTAAAATAGTCTTAATGGGCGTTACCGCCCCAACTGTAAAAGATATTTTTTCTACCCCTTACAGCGCTACTAAAAATGGTAATATCCCGACGCCTGGGGTATTAATTCATGCAACTGCCACCAGCCAAATTCTCAGTGCAGTTTTAGACGGCCAAGGGCTATTTTGGTATTGGGACGAATGGCAAGAAATTCTCTGGATCGCTGTTTGGGGCGCCGTCGGCGGCTGTTTAGCTTGGCGGCTAGAAAAATCCCTAAATTTGATGGGAAGTGCGATCGTAGCTTGCGGCTCATTATTCGGATTCACCTTTTTCCTCTTCATGCAACAGGGGTGGATACCTCTAATTTCCCCTGCTATGGCCCTTTTAATCACCGCAGGAGTCGCAGTTACCTATAAATACGAGCAGTCGAGGCAACAGCAAGGGATTGTGATGAAGTTATTAGGACAACAAACATCACCTGCGATCGCAAATGCCTTGTGGAAAGAGCGCGTCCATCTGCTCGAATCAGGGTTATTGCCAGGGCAAAAAGTTACTGCTACCATCATTCTCACCGACGTGCAGGGTTTTAGTACAATCTCCGAAAAACTACCGCCAGAAGTAGTCATGAGTTGGTTAAATGAGTATTTATCAGCAATGGCCCAAGAAGTTCAAGAGCATCAAGGCGTGATTAATAAATTTACCGGAGATGGAATGCTGGCAGTATTTGGCGTACCCATTCCCCGCACCACTCCAGAAGAAATTGCCGAAGATGCTCGCCTCGCCGTATCTTGCGCTCTAGCCATCAGTTCCCGCTTGCCAGAAATGAATCAAAATTGGCTCACACGCGGTTTACCGACTGTAAAAATGCGAGTAGGCATCTTTACAGGGCCTGTGATGGTGGGTAGTCTGGGAGGCGCAACCCGTTTAGAATATGGAGTGATCGGCGACAGCGTAAATATTGCCTCTCGCCTGGAAAGCTGCGAAAAGGATCGGCAAGAGGACACTTGCCGGATATTGATTGCAGAAGAAACCTTTCTGTATCTGGCGGACAAATTTGAGGTAGAATCTTGGGGACCTTTACCGTTAAGAGGCAGGGAACAAAAAGTTAATGTCTACCGGATTTTGGGAAGGAAAAAGAAATAAAAAGAGAGAATCTATCCCTAAAAATTCATGGAGTTAATATGAAAACAATTACTAAGTTTCTCATCAATCTGATATCAGTTGGCTCAATAGTATTGATAGCCACACTTAACATTTCTCAATTTGCAGTTGTGGGACAGCCGACTCCAGAAGTAGATGGCAAGCCACCCACTGTACCGGGAGGGCCGCGCTTCATTCAGCCTACTGAAGATATAGATAATTGGCCCCCCACTCAACCGAGACGCCCTGTGCGCGGTGGCTGCGCGAGCATTAGTCAGCTAGGTCTCACAGCTTTAATGCCTAAAAATAAGATCGGACGGACTGTTTCCGACTATCCAACGTTCTTTTTCTACTTGCCTCAAACAGAGGCGCAATCAGCCGAATTTATCCTACAAGATCAAAGCGGCAACCAGATTTATAAACAGGATGTCACAATTAGCAATTTATCAGGGGTGATCGGCGTTAGTATCCCTGCTGACAAAAATGTGCCACCCTTGGAAGTAGGCAAAAGTTACACTTGGAATTTGACAGTGATTTGCGACTCTCAAGACCGATCGGCAGATCAGATCGAAATCGGTACTGTACGGCGAGTTGAACTCAGTGAAGATATCCGCCGTCAATTAGATCAGGCTGATCCGCGCCAGAAAACCGTTATTTATGCTGAAAATGGGATTTGGCAAGATGCCCTCAGCACCCTAGCTGCCGCTCGCCGTGATCAGCCTAATGATACAACGTTCAAGGCTGACTGGGAAAGCTTGCTGGATTCTGTGAAATTGGGCGAAATTGCCCAAGAGCCGATCGTTCAAATTCCGCCACAGCCATAAGCTCTACTGCATTTTAATTTAACTTTTTTGGTGGCGTTAGAGCAACGGGCCAGAAAACTTTTAATAAAAAGAAGTGTACAAGTTTTTCACTTGTATCAGTAATAGCCAAGATGGCTGTTATACAATAAAATTTCTTTGTTGTGGAACGGCCATCTTTGCTGTTCCCAAAAGGCGGTATACCCCACAATAATTATCCCAGAAATATGTGGAACGGCCATCTTGGCTGTTCCCAAAAGGTGGCAGGAAAGCCCGCCCCCAAATATGCAGGTTAAAAAATGTGAAACAGCTTATTACTTGTTAATTCCCCAATATCCTGCCATTCCTGATCCGAAAGCGGCTGCACCTCCAAATCAATTTCAAAACAGCGACAAGCCACCGCACTCAAAACATCAATTACAGTGGCTATCAAATCATCTCCCCCTTCAGATAGAGGTAATTGCACAGGAATTAATTCCTCCCCAAACACTTGAGAAAACAATTTAACATCCGGCTGCAAACGCATCGAACCGTGCTGCAAAATAGCATCACCCCGTCGCAATTGTGCGCTACCAATTAACTTGCAACCATCAGCGGTAACTAAATCCGCACCCGTCGCAGTACCAAAACAATTCGGATTGTGAATATAACCCCTTCCCGCTTCCCCGTATTGCAAATCCAAACCCATCGCCCTCCAACCCTCAATCAAAAACTCGCAAATAGTCTGATAAGCTTTCATACGGCTGCTTCCAAATCCCGACGCCACAACTGCATAAGTTAAATCCCCTTGGTGCAGCACTGCGCGCCCGCCGCTGGGCCTCCTCACCAACTCCACAGGCATTCCCTGCCAAGACAACTGCTGCCAAAACTCCGGCCATCGGCGCTGGTGGTAGCCCAAGGAAATCGCCGCCGGTTGCCAAGTGTAAAATCGCAGAGTTGGCGGATGTTTGCCCGCTAGATGCTGTTCCAGTAGCCATTGGTCGATCGCCATCTGCACGCTACCAGACGCCGACAACAGTGGAATTAAACGCCATACAGAATTAGCCATCCGTCCCCAGTCCTGAGTTTGCACTCAATAATTCACAGAATGTTTTAAAATTAGTAACAGTTTTTTGGGCCTGTCTTCTAAGTTGATGCAAGTTTCACGCCCGCCGGTGCTTTAGAAATAAATAGAAAAAATAATCGCAGAACCATGAGCAACAGTGTAATTGTCATTAACGACGAAAAATTTGAAACAGAAGTCCTGAAAGCTGAGCAACCAGTGCTTGCCTATTTTTGGGCTACTTGGTGCGGGCCTTGCAAACTGATCGCGCCTTCGATAGACTGGGTGGCGGCCAACTACAGCGATCGGCTGAAAGTGGTTAAAATGGAAATTGACCCCAATCCTAATACTGTCAAGCAGTATAAAGTAGAAGGAGTCCCAGCTCTCAGGCTGTTTAAAAATGCCGAAGTAGTGCTTTCTCACGAGGGAGCCATTACTAAACAAACTTTGGTCGGTTTGCTGGACGCTCACTTATAAAGTTTGGAAATGATTCGGGAGTTTCCAACTCCCAACTCACAACTATAGCAATCGAAAAGATTTTTTAATATCTCTCTTTTCTCCTCGATATTCCTCTCTGAATCTGCGCCCTCTGCGCTCTCTGGGGTTATAAAAAAAATTTACAAAGCAGCACATAAAAATGAAAAAAAAATAATTCAGCCATGTAAGAAATATTAATATGCCCCAAAAGTTAGAAAAAATATGCAATTTGCTAAACGTTTAGAGCCACTGCAATTTAATGTATTTGCCGATATGGATCGGGCAAAAGCTCAAGCTAGAGCAGCGGGACAAAATGTGATTGACTTGTCTCTGGGTTCTTCGGATTTGCCGGCGGCGGCTCATATTACAGATGCGATCGCACATTCTCTGTCAGACACCAGCACCCACGGCTATTTGCTATTTAACGGCACAAGAGATTTTCGGGAAGCAGCAGCTATTTGGTACGAGCAAAAATTTGGAATTGCAGTCAATCCAGAAACAGAAGTGCTGCCGTTAATTGGTTCCCAAGAAGGCACGGCGCATATGCCTTTAGCTGTACTCAACCCTGGAGATTTTGCTTTGTTGCTCGATCCCGGCTATCCTTCCCACGCGGGCGGTGTGCATTTAGCAGGCGGTCAAATTTATCCGATGCCCATATTAGCAGAAAATGCGTTTTTGCCGATATTTGAAGATATTCCGACAGCAGTGCTGGCTGAGTCGAAGATGATGGTTTTGAGCTATCCTCACAATCCTACAACTGCGATCGCCCCGGTTGCTTTTTTTGAGAAAGCTGTGGCTTTTTGTCGGCAACATCAACTTGTTTTAGTTCACGATTTCCCTTATGTGGATTTGGTGTTTGACGATTCTGTAGGGGCGGTGCCCCCGTGCCCGCCCTCTGGTAACGAGGAAGAATATCGAAAATTGATGGCGCCGTCAATCTTTCAGGCGGATCGAGATAAGAGTGTGGCGATCGAGTTTTTTACACTATCCAAATCCTACAGTATGGGAGGTTTTCGAGTCGGATATGCGATCGGCAATTCCGAACTAATTGCAGCGCTGCGACAGGTAAAAGCCGCAGTGGACTTCAACCAATATCGAGGGATTTTAAACGGAGCGATCTCCGCATTAACAGGCCCTCAAGATACCGTCAGAAGCAGCGTAGAAACCTTCAGAAAACGGCGGGATGCCTTTGTAAACGCGCTACAGGGCATCGGCTGGCAAGTACCCGTACCCCCTGCCACCATGTACGTTTGGGCGAAACTGCCGGAACCTTGGGCCAACGATTCCGTGAAATTTTGCACTCAGCTAGTACAGAGTACAGGAGTCGCAGCTTCCCCCGGTGCCGGTTTCGGGAAATCAGGAGAAGGCTACGTGCGATTTGCCTTAGTCGAGTCGCCAGCAATTTTGGAAACAGCAGTTAGAAAAATTGCTGAGTTTCTAAATTGAGCGATGTAATCTGTCTCAACTTAACCCGAAACACCCTCGTGATATCGTTTCCGGTTGCATCGGAATAATAAAATCTAGTCAACAGTTAACACTCAACCATTCAGTTTTTCGACCCGCCCGTCAACAGTCAACAGTCAACAATAATTCCGGTGCAACCGGAATTGATATGAGACTTAAGCCCACCCGACGTGAGCTTTTAGGCAGGGGTTAAAACCCCTGCCGGACTGGGTTTTGACGTTTTTGGACACAGGAAGAAGGGCACGGCGTCTAAGTGCTTACCCGCAGCTCAAGATGGATGCAATTGCTAAAATAGTGTGATTTATACCTAAAGGAATAGATATTTGCACGCAGTATCTGTCACAATTTTTTTTAAGAAATGTTAACGTGAGACATCTTGGGAATTACCAGTTCCGCTCACCCACTCTAAAAATCCTTGCAGTGAATTCTGTCGGAGTAGCGATTGTTCCGTAGCGGCGAGCGCACACCCGAAAAAGACCACACTGCCCAAAATTGCAATCAGCGGCAAAGGCTTGCCCAGCCCAAAGTCCCGCTGAAGGCGAGCTAACGGTCTGCTCTCGCGCCTGAGCATCTTTCCCACCGTCAGTTGTTTGAGACTAAAAGGATCGCGCACAAAATGACCGCTCCAGCTAATTACCATATGAGAATGACAGTGGGGACAAGTGAATAGTCCACTGACCATCCCGACTGGGCCTACGACGCTGGAACGGTTGCAGATCGGGCAAGTGACAGAATGAGTGTTATAGGTAGGAGCGTTCATAACTGTTTTTCTTGAGTAAAAAAAACTAACAAGTAATTGGGAGCCTGTGTTAACGCCAAAGGTATAGACCTTGAGAGGCACTTTTCCTTAATTCCTAGTTTACCGCTCCGATCGGGTCGATCGGAGCTCACTGCTTGGGAAAACCTTCAACTTGCCAATCCCGCAACGAGTGCAAGTCTGGAGCACAGGTGAGATTATATTGCAAAGGAGTTACGGTTATTCTGTTGTCGCGAATAGCTTGTACGTCTGTAGGAATATCATGCGGCACCGCCGAATCGGCGATTTCTTCTACATCTTCTAACAATTCCCCAGCCAGCCAATAATAAGTTTTGCCGCGCGGATCGGTGCGCTTTTGAAATATGTCGAAATAGCGGCGAATGCCTTGACGGGCGATCGCAACTCCGGTAATTTCTGCTTGTGTGACTGCTGGTATGTTGACATTCAACAGCATCGGTTTCGCCATTGGCTGTTTTTCCAACTGTGCCAGCAAGCTGACAGCGAAATCCACCGCCGGCCCAAATTCCTGCGAAGTAAAGCTGGCGAGGCTGAAAGCAATGCTGGGAATCCCTTCCATAATTCCTTCCATTGCGGCCGAAACCGTACCCGAACAGATGATATCCGTGCCTAAATTGGGCCCGTGGTTGATACCGGAAAGAACAAAATCCGGCGGTTTGTCAAGTAAAGCCCACAAAGCAAGTTTCACGCAGTCGGCGGGAGTGCCCGAACAGGCCCAAGCTTGGACTGCGGGATCAAAAATAGATTCGACAATTTCGGCGCGGATGGGTTGGTGCAGAGTAAGGCCGTGGCCGGTAGCAGAACGCTCTCTGTCGGGACAAACTACGCTCACGTCGTGGCCAGCGTCGGCGAGAGCGTTGGCGAGGCTGCGGATGCCTTGTGCAAAGATGCCGTCGTCGTTGCTAATTAAAAGTTTCATTGAAATTTTTATAAGCCTTATAACAATACTAAACTAGATTCAACTAGCGCGATCGCTCTAACATCGAATTCCCTATTACAAATTATCCGTAACTGCCGAAAATCTAAAATCTAAAATCTAAAATCTAAAATCAACAAGCTGTAGAGCCAAAATTGCGCTAAACTCAACTTGGTCCAAAACTGCCATCAATCTAAAATCTAAAATCTAAAATCTAAAATCAAAATGACTGTCCAGCTTAGCGACATTGAAACTCAACTAGAAACCCTCGGCCAAGAGTCCAAAAGTGCGATCGCCACTGCCAATACCCTCGAACAACTCGAACAGTTGCGCGTCGGCTACCTCGGCAAAAAAGGCCAACTCTCTCAAATTTTAGGCATGATGGGCAAACTGTCGCCAGACCAACGGCCCAAAGTAGGTGCGATCGCCAATACAGTCAAAGAAGCCCTGCAAGCCGATTTAGAAGACAAGCGCGCCGCCCTCCAAACCGCCCAAATCCAAGCAAAATTAGCCTCAGAAACCATCGATGTCACCATGCCGGGGATTTTTCGCCCCCACGGCCGCGTGCACCCATTAAACGCAGTCATAGACCGCGCTCTCGATATCTTTGTCGGCCTCGGCTACACCGTCGCCAACGGGCCCGAAATGGAAACAGATTATTACAACTTCGAGGCGCTGAACACACCGCCAGACCACCCAGCGCGGGATATGCAAGATACATTTTACCTACCAGGCGGCAACTTGCTGCGGACTCAGACATCATCAGTGCAAATTCGCTACATGGAACAGCACAAACCGCCGATTCGGATTGTCTCTCCCGGCCGCGTTTACCGCCGCGATACTGTTGATGCTACTCACGCCGCAGTTTTCCACCAAATTGAACTTTTAGCAATTGATGAAGGTCTGACATTTACTGACTTGAAAGGCACAATTAAAGAGTTTTTGCGACAAATGTTCGGGCAAGATTTGCCGATTCGTTTCCGCACGAGTTACTTTCCGTTTACCGAACCTTCCGCCGAAGTTGATTTGCAGTGGAACGGCAAATGGCTGGAAGTTTTGGGGTGCGGAACAGTCGATCCTAACGTTCTTAAAGGAGTCGGTTTAGACCCAGAAAAATATACTGGGTTTGCGGCCGGTTTTGGAGTCGAGCGGTTCGCAATGGTACTTTATGAAATCGACGACATTCGCCGGGTTTATGGTAGCGATTTGCGTTTTTTGCGGCAATTTTAAAGCATGGTTTGGGGTCGGTTCTACAAACCCTCTAGAGATTTTGCTTAAGCTACATCAATTTTTCAGTTTCAAGTAAGTAAGTACAAATAAACATTACTGGGGGAGAGGGCGGGTTCTGCAACGAGGACTCGCCCTTACTGTAGATAAGCGCTAAAGCTGCGCCTACAAGCCCCCGCAATATATTATTGTTTTTTTGCGCTTACCTACTTATTTATTGTCTACTTCCCAAAAACACCCTTGATGCTGTCAACAGCGCTCTCGACAGCATTCTTGGTATTATCTACTGCTTTCTGAGTCCGAGCTGAATCTTCCGATGCTCTTTTCTCAATTGTGGCCGCATCTTTCTTAGCTTTGCGCTCTACTACACTACCATCCTCCGATGATCGATCGACTTTAGCAGCATTTGTCTTGGCAGTTTCCTTAACTTTATCTTCTGTATCTCGGATGAAGTTCTTGGCTCGTCCAGCATCTTTGCTGGCTTTTTCTTGAACCGCATCGCCCGCATCTGCTGCTGCGATCAAGTTTACAGCAGGAGAGGCCATTGCTGCGGTGTTGGAGAAGAACGCACCAGACCAGACGAAAGCCATCGCTGACACGCAAAGCACAGTTGCAGCGATCGAGCGCCCTAAAGTCGAAAGCCGTTTCGTAAAATAATTCAGTTTCATAGAATACAAAGCAAGATATGACATTCTATTTTTACTCGATTTTAGCGATCGGCGTAACCGTTCTCTAGATAGAGGTTATCCGTCGGCCATCGGTTAAAAAAGTTCAGTCTTTTGATAGATTCAACCAAGGAATGTCACTCACTTTTAGATTTTAGATTTTAGATTTTAGAGTTGACTCCCCAGCCGCCATTTGGAAGCTTGAACTTTGGTGAGTCGATTAAAGATTAAAGATTAAACAATTGACTCCACAGCCGGAGCGCTGATCCGCGCGCTTAAGTAGGTAGGCGGAAAAAATTATGTTTATGTAAAGAAACATTAACTAGCGTAATTCAAGTTAAATTTAACACATTGTTTACGGTCAGTAAGTAGGTGCACATAAACTTTAGTATGTCACCGACTATCAAGCTATCATCAATCGGGCGATTGTTTTCATAAAATATCGCTGCTAAGGAGCGTTTCACCGAGTGACTATCGCTTTGGACTACATAGATATTTTGCCGCTCATCTACTTATTTAGGAATAGGTTGTTCCCGAAATTGTGCGTGGGATATCAACATATAATACTTATAATGACTAATCACAATTTAGTAAAAAAGTCAATACCGTTTCATCAATTCCCTTTAGTTTCAAAGGCTTATATTTAACAATGCGATTTTCCTCAACATAATCTGCCACCGCCGCCGAAATTAGCACCGTGTTTGGTTCCGTCACCTCTTGCAAGCGGGCGGCAATATTCACGCTCGGCCCGATCGCAGTATAATCCGATCGATCAGGACCGCCAAACATCCCCACCACCGCAGTACCCTGGTGAATTCCGCAGCGAAACCGCACCGGAGGCACGCCATTTTCCCCAACAATTCCCTGCTCCAACCAGCCCTTGTTAAGCTCCTTCAGAGCTCGCAGCATTTGGTCAGCAGCAGCCACAGCGCGGCGTACTTGCTCATTAGGCGTTAGTTCCTCCGGCGCGCCAAAGAAAGCCATTACCGCATCTCCAACAAACTTGTCCACCGTACCGCCACTGTCAAAAATAGCCTTAGTCATTGCCGCCAAATATTCATTCAACAGCTCAGCTACCCGGCGCGAGCGCAGCGTATTTGCCATTTGAGTAAAACCGACAATATCGCTAAACAAAATAGTAATCAATCGCGGTTCCGGGCGCAAATCCAAGGCCAAATCTCCAGCCGCTGCAGCCTTCACCATCGCCGGCGGCAAAAATCGGCGCAGCACCGACTCAGTTAAATAACTGTTCAACTGCTGCACTCGGCGCTCGTTTTGTTTGAGGGCGATCAAATTCCGCACTTCCGCCAACAATTCTCGATCGTTAAAAGGCTTGGACAAATAAGCATCCGCACCCCGTTCTACTCCTTCAATTCGAGTATCTTCATCGGCTTTAGCAGTCAGTAAAATTGCCGGAGTTCCCTGCAATTCCTCATCCTCTCGAATCATCTTAATCAAATCCAAGCCCGAAATCAAAGGCATCATCAAATCAGTTATAATTAAATTAGGGCGACGTTTTTTAGCCACGGCAAATCCTTCTTCTCCGTTGCGGGCGAGCAAAACTGCAAAGCCGGAATCTCGCAGAATTGCCGACACATAAAAGCGCAAATCAGGATTGTCGTCAACCACCAAAACCGTTCCCACTGCTGTTTCTGATTTGATCGGTTGGAGCGCATCAAAGTTATGATTTTCTGCCTCATTTTCCGATAAATCCGCTTCCACATCAGCCAGTTCCACCGCTGCTTTGGATGAGTGAAACTCCGCAGGTATTTCTAGTACCTGTTCCGGGGGCAAGTGAGTCGAACCGAAGTGCAGCCAAACGGTAAAAGTAGTACCTTCGCCGTAAACTGATTCAACAGAAATTTGACCGCCGTGGAGTTCGACTAATTCTTTGACAAGTGCCAAACCTAATCCGCTGCCTTCGTAGGAACGGCTAGCTGAGCCTTCGGCTTGGTGAAACCGCTCGAATAAATAGGGAATTTGTTCGGTGCGAATGCCGATACCGGTGTCTTTTACTTGCAACAAGCAGTGAGCGCCGGCCGATTCAACTTTCAGGGTGATAGTTCCGCCTTCTGGGGTGAATTTAACAGCATTTGATAGCAGGTTGTAAATAACTTTGTCAAATCTTTCCAAGTCCAAATAAAGTAAAGGACATTCTTGCAGTTGGGTAATTAAGTGCAGTCCTTTTTTCTCGCAGTAGGCGCGGAACGACTCTGCGGTAGAGTAACAGAAACCGACTAAATCGCAGGGGCGAAAACTTGGCTGCATCCTTCCAGCATCGAGTCGCTGCAAGTCCAGCAGTTGATTTACCAAGCGCAGGAGGCGGCGGGAATTACGCAAAGCGATTACGGCTTGTTCGTAGGGTAAGTCTTCTTTGCGCCTACAAGCTGACTCTAGAGGGCCGATAGTTAGAGTTAGAGGTGTGCGGAACTCGTGGGAGATATTTTGGAAAAATTCGGTTTTGAGCCGATCGGCTTCCAGAAGCCGTTCTGCCTGCTGTCTGGTAGTCTGGTAGAGGCGCGACTGCTGCACGGCCAGAGCAGCTTGAGTTGCGACTATTTGAGCCAGGTCAATGTCTGAGATGTTCCAGCGGCGGATGCTGTGATTTTGGCGCAGGGAAATGCTGCCGATGATTTTGCCTTCTGAGAGTAAGGGAACGACTAACAGGGCGCGGGCTGGCGATCGAACTTGCAGTTCTGTAACATTTAACTCGGGGTGTTCGTCGAGATCTTCGATCGCCACCGGCTCTTTTGATACCATAACTTGCAACAACAGCGGATTGCCTCGAATCGGCACCAAAGACTGTGGCAAAGAAGGATGGGCAAAAACCCAGGCGCGAGTGTTCTCAGCAGCATCGCCAGAAGCCGTCTCGTAGCCCAGAGAGTTCACAACTACTTCTGGATTGTCAATAAAACCCTGTTCTACAGCCACGGTATCCCTATCTGTGTCGTATAGCCCCACGCATTGGACGTATTCATCATCTTCAGTCCACAGAGATAGGGCGCAGCCGTCAACTTGCAAAGCTTGGCCGAGTTGTTGAGTAATGGCTGCAAAAATATTTTGGGGATCGAGACTCGATCGAATTGCCGTAGTAATAGTATTGACTAAGGCCTCGCGCTTGGCCAGCGCCCGCACCTGTTCGTAAGCCCGGGCTTGAGAAAGCGCCAAAGCCGCTTGGTCTGCCACCGTAATTACCAACTGTACCTCGTGGTCTTGCCACTGGCGCGGTTCCTCAAACTGGTGCAGCGCCAAGACTGCCATCAGTTCGATTTTGTAAAACAGCGGTACAATCAAGCTCGATCGAATATTCGCAGCTTCGTAAGCCTGTTGTCGTTGCGGATTATCCCAGTTTAAAACTCGATCGTCAGTTTGGGCATCTTGAATCACCTCCACATCCAGAGTTTCCCAAACCAAATCCGGCAGCAAATCGGGCGAGAGTTCGGCAGCAGAAGCATCACCGGGCATTGCTTCCTCATCGCCCCGCAACCCTTTAGTTTCTGCCTTTTGGTAAACGAACCACTCATCGGCCACCCGGCCGTCTTGGAACGGCCGCAGCAGACAGCAACTCACCTCAAACATCTGCCCGACAGTTTCCACAATTCTTTGCAGCATTTGCTGGTAATTGGGAGCCGATCGGATAGTATTGGTAACGGCATAAAGCAGCGATTCTTGGCTCAAAGCACGGCGCAGTTCATTGGTGCGCGTTTTCAGAAGATTGTGAGTCTCAACAGCTTGACTGACAAGATTGATCAGCTCTTGAGCATCCCAAGGCTTGGTAACGTATTTAAATACTTTGCCAGCGTTAATAGCTTCAACTAAATCTTCAACATCCGTATAGCCAGTTAAAATAATTCGGATCACGTCGGGGTACTGAGCCGCCGTCAGGCTGAGAAACTCCGTACCGCTCATTTTTGGCATTCGCTGGTCGGAGATAATCACCGCAACTTCTCCCTCTTTGGCCAAAATTTCGAGCGCAGCGGGGCCTGATTCGGCTCTGAGCACTTTGTAGTCTCGATGAAAGGTGCGGTAAAGCAAGTCGAGGTTATCCGGTTCGTCATCGACGATCAGAATTTTTAGCTTAGGATTTTCTTGGGAATTCATGCACCGTTCTCCTGTGCCCCGGGGCTGTTCGATTTAATAAGTCTGATTAAAGGAAGAATTCGCCGATTTAAATTGCTGAAGTCATACCATTTTCGATTTTCGATTTTCGATTTTCGATTGCGAATGACTGATGACATAAGGGTTGGGATTTTGCCTAGAGTGCCATTATTTTGGGAAAAAGGTATCACAATAATTCGTCTATATGAAGTTGTTGTGAGTGTGCGAGGCAAGCATCAACCTTGATTTTTGATGTCTGGGTTTTCAATTCGGAATTCTTCTGAGCCACAGTTATCTGTCGTGCACCCCAATTTTATTATTTAATGATATTCACATAAACTCGTCTCCCGATAATTTTCCTTCACCCCTTACCTTTATGCAGCCGGAGAGCAAACACAAATCTGGCTATTTTAACTGCCGTCTGGATTTCTCAGAATACATAGGAATAACCGTCCTGATTGTGAGTTGATTTGCCAAATTTATGTTTGCTCCTGGCTCCTGGGACTATTTTATTTGGTATGTGAAAGCTGCCCGCAGCAAGATAGAATAGACAACCAACATCTTCGCCTGTGTTTTTTCCCACAAGTAATAGCAACTTTAACAGTCAGCCAAGGATACCGACCACAATCCGGCGCCGAGCCCCTGACTGATATTCGGGGGTGGCTGACAGACCACAGAGGTGTCTGTGGGAGTGACGCAATTGCTGTACCATTTTAGTTAGACTTGCATTTTTTTCCCCGATCTCGGCATTTTTTGTGCGTCCTGCAGATTAACGCCCAAGCCAATTACTGCGGCGAAACACCGCAAGCTAGAGCATCCATCTGTTAATCTTAGCTAGGGATGTACTCTGTGGAAACCGATCAGTCGATTTTAGATTTTAGGTTTTAGATTTTAGATTTACTCCACAGATGAATCGGGGAGCTTGAACTAGGGTCTAAAATTTTGATCAGTCCCCGACGAGTGTCGGTGGCTTGTATCGGTTTTTGGGCAGGGTCAATCAGCTCGATCGAGGTTTTTAAGGTCTCATCGCGCGCAGCAGAGTATCGAACCGACGGGGAAAACCCCTGCTGACTGTTTCCAGGCATCCAAATTTAAATTGGAAGTTGGGAAAGTACCCCCTAGCTCAACAGGTAAGGCCGGTTCCATGGGGGACGGGCGATGGATAGCCCAGAACTGCTGAAAACTAGGGTGCCAAGCCGGGGGGGCGGCGGCGAACATCCGACGCGCGATCGTACCCGGTGTTAGTATGGTAAGTCGTGGAGTTTTTCTACTACCGCTGGACGGATAAATTATATTCGATCGGGTATTTCCGTAAGCAGAGATCGGTAGGATTCCGGGAACCTGACGTTAAAACCTTTGTGATTGTTTTTAATACCTTGCCCGCTAAGCTGTCGCGCATTTAATTTGTAAGCTACTGTTTACTTAAACTCTTCTGATGCCGGCCGAAAGCCAGGGATCAAGCTTCAATTTAAAGGCAAAATAGCTTATCCACAAATCTAGTATTAGGGGATGAGTTTTATTTTTTCATAACTAGAGTATTAAATGCTAAAAATTTTCCATTTACCTCAAATGGTACTTAAAGTCAAGCACCAAAAAATATAATTTAATCTGGCTAATAAACTATGCCTATAAGTTACGTTATAAGATCAGTATAACATCAGTGAATTTTCTAAGAGGGTAGCTTAGAAACCCGCGTAAAAAAAATTAATATAGTGGCCTGGCATTGTGAATCCTTCATTTTTTTCCTCACCATCTCACCAACAACAAACTCCCGGACTTTCTGGTTTTTCGATCCGGGTCGCTGTGCCCAACGACTTAACGCAGCTAGCTGATATTTTAGCCATGAGCTTTCACTCCCGCGAGGGGTTGGTAGAATGGGTGTATCCAGTGTTGCGTTTGGGCATTTACGAAGATTTAAAAAATCGACTGCGTTCTAAGGCAGAACATTACATTTGTCTGGTTGCTGAGCTAGTCTCGCGCGAGGAGGGAACACAGAATTATCGATCGCACCGAGCTCAGCGTATGGCAGGAACAGTAGAAATGGCTTTGCGTTCTCGCTTTCCTTGGCAAATCCCTAGTTCTGACTATCCTTATTTGTCGAATTTAGCCGTTCACCCGGATTATCGGCGCCAGGGAGTTGCTCAACAATTGCTCAGCAACTGCGAGGAGACCGCCAAAGAATGGGGATTTTCTGAGATTTACCTCCACGTTCTGGAAAATAATCACCCGGCGCGACAGTTGTACTATCAGGCCGGCTATCGCTTGCAACAGGTGGATTGGAATTGGACTGGTTGGCTGTTCGGCCAGCCGCGCCGCCTGTTTTTACGCAAGCAGATTTCGCTATCCTAAGCTAACTATTTGAATTGATCATGGGGAATTGGGGCTTCGCCAAGAAAAAGGAAAAAATAGCTATCCGTGTATCTTTTACTTCCGAATTGTGAATCAATGGAATGGGAATGGGGAATTAGTGATAAATTTTAGTTTGCTCTTAAGCCCGAGCGCACAACACACTACAATTAGTTGGTAGTAAACACTTGAGCTACCAAGCCTTGTGTACCTTGGAACGCCTGAAAAACCCCATACAAAGTTATATCAACTCCCGTATCCTCGTCAGACGTAAAAACCCGTCAAAAATCACGGAAGTTGCAACAGTAATCAATATAATTAATCTGTGTTTATCTGCCTGTATCTGCGGTTAAAAAAAGATAATTCCTTAACCGTAGATGACAAGGAATTGACGCTAATTCAAGCCTATCAAGATAATAGATTCATGAATAATCCCGCTGCTAAAAAAAATGATATTATACCAAATCCGGGTTGAACACACCTTTATTTTTTAGCATTTTAGAGAGGGACAAAAGGCAACTGTAAGAGCGATGTCAAGGGCCGAGTGCAACACAGTTTCTAACCCGGATTGAGTAGGGTGAGGAACGCCACAGAAGTTCTGATCTGCTGTGGCGTTTTGTTCGTCGGAACAGGAGACTTTCGCCGCCAATTCTAGAGTTCAGAGAGATTTGGTAGGAAATCCGAGGAGCCGATCGCCCCGTTAACCCCAACCAGATTCGCTAAAACCCGATCGGTTCCTGCTACTCGCAGCAACGTACCGTTCGGAGTGGCGCTAAATTGCAACTGCTGGAAACTCAGCCCGTCGGTCAAAACAAACTTATCGACGCCTACCTCGAAGTTAATGACAGTATCAGTGCCGCCCTCACCATTCAACACAAATTGATCGCTCCCAATACCTCCAATTAAAGTATCTTCGCCCAAGTCGCCAAACAGCCAGTCATCTCCAGCGCCCCCATTGAGAAGGTCGTTATCTTTACCACCAATCAAGGTATCGCTGCCAGCATCTCCGTTGATAGTATCTTGGCCTTCGTTGCCGTAAAGCAAGTCATCGCCCTCACCGCCATTGATGCAGTCTTGCTGGTCGTTTGCTGCCACCGAGACACCCCGGTTATCAGCACGATCGCCATAGATGGTATCGTTGCCCTCGTCACCGCAGATCTCATCGCTGCCGTCACCGCCGTAAATCAATTCTTCGCCCTGATCTCCGTGTATGAGGTCGTTAGCTTTGCCGCCGTAAATCAAGTCGTTGTCTTGACCGCCACTGATGGTATCGTCACCCTCATCGCCGAACAGCACATCAGCACCGATGCCACCAAAGAGCAAGTCCTGGCCACCAACATCTTGAACTCGACTTCGAGCACCGCCGTACATGGTGTCGTCGCCGCTGTCGCCGACAAGGGTATCAGAGCCAATTTCGCCCCAAATCAGGTCATGATCTTTGCCACCCCAAACACAATCATTGCCTTTACCTGCTTGCACGGTATCATTACCGTGGCCGCCGCCGATGATGTCGTTGCCACCGTCGGCAAAGATTAAGTCTTGTTCCCCGATATCCCCGATTGACTGGGAACTGCCACTGTCGCCGAGCAGAGTATCGGCTCCTTGGCCGCCGTAGAGGGTATCAGAGCCTAATTGACCGTAGATGATGTCATTGCCTTTACCTCCGTAAGCGCGATCGTTATCTTTGCCTGCAACGATGGTATCGTTGCCTTGTTGGCCGTGGAGGAAGTCGTTACCGAAGCCTCCGTACAGCAAGTCGCGTCCCTGGGAGTCGCTGGCTCTTTGGTCGCGGATGCCCCCAAACAAGCTGTCAGAGCCGATGCCACCAAACAAGGTATCAGAGCCGAGTTCGCCCCAAATTAAGTCATTTTCTTTACCTCCAAGGGCAATATCGTCACCTTTGCCGGTATGGATGGTATCCTCGCCCTCGTTGCCGTTAATCAGGTCTGCACCGTTGCCTCCGAAGATCAAATCGCCATTGTTCTGAGCACTGCTGGAGTTATCGTTGCCGTTGTCTCCCAAAATCGTATCGGCACCTAGATCTCCAAACAGGCTGTCAGAGCCTAAGTCGCCGGCAATCCAGTCGTTCTGTTTGCCTGCAAATACGATATCGTTGCCCTCGTCTCCGTAAACAATATCGGTGTCAATGCCCCCAAAAATCGTGTCATTGTCTTCGTTTCCGTAAATTTCGTCCGCACCGTCTTCACCTAAAAGCAGATCGTTGCCTTCAAAACCGACGATTTTTTGGTTGCCTTTGGTGTCTACGATCAAGTCATCGCCGTCGGTTCCTTTGGTGGTTTGTCCCTCTGAAAATTGTGAAATCGGCCCGACAAATCCAACTGCGGGTGGTTGCTGCGGAGGCGCAAAGTTAATTCCCGGTTTTTCAATAATGGGCGAACATTGACAGTCGGTATCTGTTTCGGCGATCGGATTTGAGACGATCGGCGATGCCGGCGTTGGTGTGGGTGTAGGTATGAGTGGGGGAACAGTTCCAACTGGCCTCAAGATAGCAGCAACAGTAGCGCTAGCGGGGCTGACTTTGCCGAGGTTGTCCGTGGCGGTGTAGCTGAAAGTTGCTCCGTTAAAGTCAACTGTGGCTACGAAAAATAGTTGTCCTATTTGTGCCGGAGTCAAAACTTGACCGACTGTCACGGGTATGTCGCCGTTGACTGAATCTGATAGGAACAGGACTCCTTGGTTGGCTGGGGGGACTCTGGTGATGGTGTAAGAGACGATCGACCCATCGGGGTCACTTCCTCCCAATCCCAACACCTGCACGATGCCGTTAGTCGGAACCGTGAAGTTAACATTGTTAATCGATGGCGGTTGGTTGGAAGTCGGGGAGATAGCGGCAACTGTAGCAGTGGCGGGACTGGTAGCGCCGCTGTTATCTGTGGCGCTGTAGCTGAAATTGGCACCAGTAAAGTCGCCGGTGGATTGGAAAAATAGTTGTCCTATTTGTTCCGGTGTCAAAACTTGACCTGGTGTCACGGCTACTCCGCCGTTGGCTGGATCTCCTAAAAACAGGATTCCTTGGGCCGCTGGCGGCAGGGTGTTGATGGTGTAAGAGGCGATCGACCCATCGGGGTCACTTCCTCCCAATCCCGGCACCCGCGCGCTGCTGTTGGGGTCTACCGTGAAATTAGCATTGTTGGTTACTGGCGGTAAGTTTAGGGGATTTGGTGTGGGAGTTGCTCCTGTGGAACCGAGAGTAGCGGTAGCCAGGGAACTGGTAGCGCCGTTGCTATCTGTGGCGCTGTAGCTGAAAGTTGCTCCGGTAAAGCTACCTGTGGATTGGAAAAATAGTTGTCCTAGCTGTTCCGGTGTCAGGATTTGACCTGGTGTCACGGGTACGCCGCCGTTGGCTGGATCTCCTAAAAACAGGACTCCTTGGGCCGCTGGGGGCAGGGTGTTGATGGTGTAAGAGGTGATCGACCCGTCGGGGTCGGGGTCGCTTCCTCCCAATCCTGTCACTAACTGGCTGCTGTTGGGCCCGAGGCTGGAGTTAGCATTGTTGGCAACTGGCGGTTGGTTGTCAGTTGTGCTGGGAGTTGGTGTGGGTCCTATCAGTCCCGCCACACTAGCGGTAGCGACTGGACTGATAGCACCGCTGTTGTCTGTAGCGGTGTAGGTGAAATTGGCTCCTGTAAAGTTGCCCGTCGTGAAGAAATATAGTTGCTGCAACTGTTCAGGAGTCAGGACTTGACCTTGTGTCACTGGTACACCGCCGTTGGCTGGATCTCCTAAAAACAGGACGGCTTGGTCTGGTGAGGGCAGGGTGTTGATGGTGTAAGAGACGATCGACCCGTCGGGGTCGCGATCCCTTCCTCCCAATCCCGTGACTAACCTGCTGCTGTTGGGTCCGAGGCGGGAGTTGGCATTGTTGGCTAATGGCGGCTGGTTGTCAGTTGGAGTTGGAGTTGGTGTGGGAATTGGCGAAACAGGCCGCAAGATAGCCGCCACAGTAGCGACAGCGGGACTGGAGGCGCCGCTGTTGTCTGTGGCGCTGTAGGTGAAATTGGCTCCTGTAAAGTTGCCCGTCGTTTGGAAAAATAGTTGCTGTAACTGTTGAGGCGTCAGGACTTGACCTGCTGTGACTGGTTGGCCGCCGTTGGCTGGATCTCCTAAAAACAGGACTGCTTGGTCTGGTGAGGGCAGGGTGTTGATCGTGTAAGAGGCGATCGACCCGTCGGGGTCGCTTCCTCCCAATCCTGTCACTAACTGGCTGCTGTTGGGTCCGAGGCTGGAGTTGGCATTGTTGGCTAATGGCGGTTGGTTGTTAGTTGGAAGTATGGCCGCGACAGTAGCGGTAGCGGGACTGGTGGCGCCGCTGTTGTCTGTGGCGCTGTAGGTGAAATTTGCTCCTGTAAAGTTGCCCGTCGTTTGGAAAAATAGTTGCTGCAACTGTGCTGGAGTCAAGACTTGGCCTGCTGTGACTGGTTGGCCGCCGTTGGCTGGATCTCCTAAAAACAGGACTGCTTGGTCTGGTGAGGGCAGGGTGTTGATCGTGTAAGAGGCGATCGACCCGTCGGGGTCGCTTCCTCCCAATCCTGTCACTAACTGGCTGCTGTTGGGTCCGAGGCTGGAGTTGGCATTGTTGGCTAATGGCGGTTGGTTGTTAGTTGGAGTTGGTGTTGGTGTGGGAGTTGGCGCCACTGGGCGCAAGATAGCCGCCACAGTAGCGACAGCGGGACTGGAGGCGCCGCTGTTGTCTGTGGCGCTGTAGGTGAAATTGGCTCCTGTAAAGTTGCCCTTCGTTTGGAAAAATAGTTGCTGTAACTGTTGAGGCGTCAGGACTTGACCTGCTGTGACTGGTTGGCCGCCGTTGGCTGGATCTCCTAAAAACAGGACTGCTTGGTCTGGTGAGGGCAGGGTGTTGATCGTGTAAGAGGCGATCGACCCGTCGGGGTCGCTTCCTCCCAATCCTGTCACTAACTGGCTGCTGTTGGGCCCGAGGCTGGAGTTGGCATTGTTGGCAACTGGCGGTTGGTTGTTAGTTGGAAGTATGGCCGCGACAGTAGCGGTAGCGGGACTGGTGGCGCCGCTGTTGTCTGTGGCGCTGTAGGTGAAATTTGCTCCTGTAAAGTTGCCCGTCGTTTGGAAAAATAGTTGCTGCAACTGTGCTGGAGTCAAGACTTGGCCTGCTGTGACTGGTTGGCCGCCGTTGGCTGGATCTCCTAAAAACAGGACTGCTTGGTCTGGTGAGGGCAGGGTGTTGATCGTGTAAGAGGCGATCGGCCCGTCGGGGTCGCTTCCTCCCAATCCTGTCACTAACTGGCTGCTGTTGGGCGCGAGGCTGGAGTTGGCATTCTTGGCAACTGGCGGTTGGTTGTCAGTTGGAGTTGTGGGAGTTGGTGTGGGAGTTGGTGTTGTG
>NZ_JAUBOY010000008.1:56260-158301 GCF_036700465.1 Microcoleus sp. T3_A4
GGAGTCGGTGTGGGAGTTGGTGTTGTGGGAGTCGGTGTGGGAGTTGGTGTTGTGGGAGTCGGTGTGGGAGTTGGTGTTGTGGGAGTCGGTGTGGGAGTTGGTGTGGGAGTTGGAGTTGGTGTTGGTGCTATCAGTCCATCCACAGTAGCGGTAGCAGGGGGACTGATAGCACCGCTGTTGTCTGTGGCGCTGTAGGTGAAATTGCTTCCTGTAAAGGTGCCCGTCGTTTGGAAAAATAGTTGCTGCAACTGTGCTGGAGTCAGGACTTGGCCTGGTGTCACTGGTACGCCACCGTTGGCTGGATCTCCTAAAAACAGGACTGCTTGGTCTGGTGAGGGCAGGGTGTTGATCGTGTAAGAGACGATCGACCCGTCGGGGTCGAGGTCGCGGCCTCCCAATCCCGTGACTAACTGGCTGCTGTTGGGCCCTAGGCTGGAGGTGGCATTGTTGGCCTCTGGCGGTTGGTTGGGAGTTGGAGGTGGTGTCAGAGTTGTGGTGACTGTAGATGCGTTGTTGTCCAGAGTCGGGTCAGCGGTAGTTGAGGTACTTCTGGCGGTGTTGGTGACGCTGCCGGATGCAGGTACGATGAAGCTGACTGTGTTGGTGACGGCGGCACCGCTGGCTAAGCTGGGAACGGGCGCGAAGGTGACAATACCTGTATTGGGATCGTAGACACCGCCGTTGACTTCTGTTACGGCGCCAACGATGCTGTCAGTAATTGTGAGGTTTTCGGCTGTGCTTGGGCCGTTGTTGACTGTGGAAATTATGTAAGTAACTCTTTCACCTGGTGCTGCTGCCGCAGTCCCGCTTTTGGTGGTAACGACATCGGCACTAGGTGTCAGAGTTGTGGTGACTGTAGCCAGCGGATCAGTGCCGTTGTTGTTCTCAGGAAAAGGATCTGGGGTAGCTGAGGTATTTCTGGCAGTGTTGGTGACGCTGCCAGATGCAGATGCAGGTGCGATGAAGCGGACTGTGTTAATGGCAGGAGCACCGGAAGGCAAGCTGGGAATCGGTGGGAAGGTGACAATCCCAGTATCTGGATTGTAAACAGCCTCGTTGGGTAGACTAACTATTGTTAAACCGCGAACAATGCTGTCGGTAACGGTGACGTTTTCGGCTGTGCTTGGCCCGTTGTTGACCGTGGAAATTGTGTAAGTAACTGTTTCACCCGGTGCTGCTGCCGTAGTCCCGGTTTTGGTGGTAACAACATCGGCAAGAGCAGCAACAATTGTAGTTGAGACTTGAGAGATGGGTTGGGAACTATTGTTGTTAGCTAGATTGGGGTCGAAAGTGCTGGATGTGCTATAGGCAGTGTTAGTTAAGGGAGCTGTGACTGTTGGGGAAACTGTGGCGGTGATGGTGCGGGTTTGGCTAGCACCATTAGCCAGAGTCGGAATCGCCGGCCAGATGACCGTCCTCGTTGTGGGGTTGTATGTGGCGAGGTCGGAGGCGCTGACGAAACTTAAGCCCTCTGGGAGCGGATCTTGAATCAGGACGCTTTCGGCGCTGTTTGGCCCGTTATTTGTGGAGGTAATCGTATAGGTAATGGTGCTATTGGGTATGGCGAACAGCGGGCCTTTTTTAACAATGGAAACGTCTGCTACAAGTGTAGGCGGATCGATACTTTGGACGATGACATTGTTAACTTCGTGAATGTTTGTATTTCCCCCTGTCGAAGCAGCAAACCCAAATTTAAAAGTACGTGGCACTTCTCCGTTTATGGTTGTCAAATTTGGTATGTCGATCAGTGTTTCGCCCGCATCAAAGATGCCGTTGCTGTCCAAGTCGAAGGCAACTGTGAGACGGTTAGGAGATATTATTGAATTCGCCGGAAATAATGTAATTTGGACACTTCTTTTAGCAGCAGTGCGAGTGGTTGTATCTTTATTATCTATGCCAAGGGCAATGGAAGTGCTAGTTAAAAAATTATAAGATGTGCTTTGGCTGCCTCTAAGTCCTAATGAATCCGGCCGTTGCCCGGGGCCGCCCACACGCCCTCCCACTCCTGTTTGACTAGCAGAATAATTGCCAAACTCGTCTAATCCGACACCTAAATAACCTCCTGAAATACCAAGTGAAGCGGGGCTATTATTATTCTGAGCATAGCCGAGAGAGCCACCATAGCCTCCCGCTTCTGTTGGCGTAGCTGTTCCGTCAATGAGGAAAAAACTAATGCCATCGGCACCAAGGGGGGTATCATCCCCTACTGGTCGTTGTGGAAAAAGGACAGTACCTCTGTTATAGGCAAAGTAATCAAAGGTAACTCTCAGACCCTCAGTGGCCGAGATGGGGTTGTTGTAGATTACAAAAGCTGCTTGTTGAAAGGCGTTTGATGTTAATCTCAAAGTACCTTGTCCCTCTAGATCGCCAGTCCCTAAAGCAGGAATAACACCGCTGGTGTTGGCTGTACTACCTGCGGTTAAGCCTGGGTTAGATGAAAGGGTGTTGCCAACTCCATATATCCAAGGCCCGATTACTGTTGAATTTTTAAATTCTTCAGCAGCTAAGGTAGCCAGGACTGATGTGTAGCTTTCTAGGACTTTTTTTTCAAAGGCTAATTCGGTATTTATTTGTCCTGTGGTAATTTCTAATTCCCAGTTGCCACCTAATGCTGCACTCCCTGTTAAATTATTGGAAGCGGCAATATTTGCTCCTGTTATTTCGCTGAGTTTTTGTATAAACTTTAGACCTGATTCCCCGGCGCCTGTGTAGCAACTTAACAGCAGAATACTACCTGTTTCTTTGAGAGCTTTACCCCACTGCTGCAATTGGCGGGAATAGGTTTCTATATTGTGAATATTGAGTTCTGCCCGGCCGATTTCTACTGATGCTGATGCGCCGTGAGCAACTATTTGAATGCTGTTGAGGTTGTGCCGCGAGGCTGCTATTTCGGCAATTTGTTCGATTCCATCCCGGGTTCTATCGAGCAGGATTACTTCTGTATCGCTTTTCACTCCCCTGAGAAACTCTTGGTAGTTTTCTACTTGTGAATCCACAATCGCTAGATTTTTTCGACTAGCCGTCTCTGCTTTATGGCTAGCTTGTCTCAAGATTTTAGTTTCCATATTGGTAGATTTCCCTGTTTGTGTAGATGACTAATTTGACAGATTTAGGAGGGTTTTCATTTGGGGTTAATTTTGTTGCTAAATCTAAGCTACCCCTTTTCATAGATGACGATAAACTTTCAACTATAAAGTTTTAAAAGTTATTTTTTACGAGACATAATACTTACCTCTATTTGTTATTTGTGATGTTAGTCAATCATTAGACAGGATTTACTGCGATCGCCCTTGGATGTCCTGATGCGGCCGATGGCTGCAAATTCTAACATGAATAAGGGGTAACAGCCTTTGTATTAGCGAAGATGCTCTATTTTTGGAAAAAATGATATTAGGTCTAAGGTTAGTTATATGGTAAATTACTTACGGATTTATCAGCATAAGGGGTCTAACCCCTCATAGCGCTGTTCTTAGTCTGGTGATATCGAGGCTGGCTCAGACAGCTTGAACCGTAAATATACTGAAAATATTAATTTCCTAAAAATTGGCAGATTTTGACTTTGAGGTGCGATCGCTCTTAAAAGTTGAGAGTACCGTATTTCTAGAGATTTATACTTATACTAATTGGGTGTGCAGTAAACTCACAGCCATGTAATAATAACAACTTAACGCTACAAAAGTTAACAAAAAAAGTTGACAAATTATATATGTTAATACCAGGATTGCGGTGACAAAAAAGAACGATCGCCCTTCAGTTCAAAAAGTACGATCGCCCTTTACACCCTCTTTTTATCTAAATCATCAAACTGCGTCGATCGCACACCCTAACGCGGCTTGCTAAGCGTCAATATCGAGTTCGCGCACTAAAAAAGCCCATTCATCAGCCAATTCTTCAATCACTTTAGCTGTAGGTTTGCCACCCCCGTGTCCCGCTTTAGTTTCAATGCGAATTAACACTGGTTTTTCTCCCGCGTGGGTTTCTTGCAAAGCAGAAGCAAACTTGAAACTGTGGGCGGGAACCACGCGATCGTCGTGATCGGCAGTTGTAATCATTGTCGCCGGATAAGCCGTTCCCGGTTTGAGATTGTGCAGGGGAGAATAGCCGTAAATTGTCGGAAATTCCTCGGCATTTTCGGGAGAACCGTATTCCGAAGTCCAGGCCCAACCAATGGTAAACTTGTGGAAGCGCAGCATATCCATAACCCCGACTGCGGGCAATGCTGCACCGAACAATTCCGGTCGCTGAGTCATGCAAGCCCCTACTAATAAACCGCCGTTGCTACCACCTGCGATCGCCAATTTTGCAGGTTTGGTGTATTTGTTTTCGATCAGCCATTCAGCGCCAGCTATAAAGTCATCAAACACGTTTTGCTTATTCAACTTTGTCCCTGCTTGGTGCCATGATTCGCCGTACTCGCCGCCCCCCCGCAAACAGGCGATCGCATAAACTCCGCCCAGATCCAGCCACACGACATTGCTAATCGAAAAACTCGGAGTTAGGGACACGCCAAAACCGCCGTAGCCGTAAAGATAAGTGGGGTTATTGCCATTAAACTGCAAGCCTTTTTTGTGGGTGATAAACATGGGTACTTGCGTACCGTCTTTGCTGGGGTAAAATACTTGTTTTGTTTCGTAATCGTCGGGATTAAAATCGACCTTTGGCTGCCGATAAATCGTACTTTCATCTGTCACCATATTATAGTGATAGATGATGTTAGGTGCAGTGAAACTGGTGTAAGCATAAAAAGTTTCGGTGTCGTGCCGCTTGCCGCTGAATCCTCCCGCCGAACCGATTCCGGGCAAGGCAACTTCTCGCACGAAAGAGCCGTCTAAGTTGAAAATTTTAATCTGGGTGTAGGCGTCTTTCAAGTAGGAAGCGACAAATTGATTGTTCAGGAGACCTATGCCTTCGAGAGTTTCTGCTGCTTCGGGGATAATTTCTGTAAACTCCCACTCCCTGGGCGACGAGGGGGTTTCATCACAAGCGAGGGATGAGGGAGGTGGGTTGTTGGTGTCGATCGCAATTACGCGGCCCAAGGGTGCATTCAAGTTTGTTTGAAACCAGAAAATAGAGCCTTCATTGTCGATGAAACTGTACTCAGCCTCGAATTCGCTAATCAGTTCTACAACGGTTGATTCCGGTGCAGTTAAATCCTTGTAGAAAATCAAGTTTTTGGTTTCAGTTCCTTGCCAAACTGAGATAATCAAGTATTTGCCATCTTCGGTGACGCCGCCGCTAAATCCCCACTCTTTTTGGTCGGGTCGCTCGTAGATTAATACGTCTTCAGATTGGGGGGTGCCGATTTGGTGGTAAAACAGTTTTTGGTAATAGTTAACTTCTTCGTGCTTGCTTTTTTCGTTGGGTTCGTCGTAGCGACTATAAAAAAAGCCTTTGCCGTCGTGAGTCCAGGATGCTCCTGAGAATTTAATCCACTTTAAATGGTCTGATAAATCTTCGCTTGTTGCCACCTCACGGACTTTCCATTCCTGCCAGTCGGAACCAGAACTTGACAAACCGTAAGCCATGTATTTGCCATCTTCGCTGATAGCTACGCCACCCAGAGCAACGGTTCCATCTTCTGAGAGAGTGTTGGGGTCAATTAATACTTTGGGTTCGGTGTCGAGGGATGTTAAGGTGTAGAGTACGGATTGATTTTGCAGACCGTCATTCTTGTAGTAGAAATAGCGAGATCCTTCTTTGAAAGGTATGCCGTATTTCTCGTAATCCCAAAGTTGAGTCAGGCGCTGTTTGATTTTTTCCCGCGCCGGAATTTCGTTGAGGTAGGCAAAGGTAACTTGATTTTGGGCTTCCACCCAAGCTTGGGTTTCCTCTGAGTCAGGATTTTCCAGCCACCTGTAAGGGTCGGATACTTTGACGCCGTGGTAGTCGTCTGTTTGGTCGATTTTGCGGGTTGTGGGGTAGGTGAAAGGTCGATCGAATTTGGTCATGATTTTTTACTACTCTCGGTAACTTTTTTCAGTTTACCCTTTCGCGGCAGTGACGACAGGGAACAACGAAACTCAAGACCATAAACCAAATACCAAATACCCGACAGGTTGAAACCTGTCGCTACACACACAAAACCCGCCGACGCGGGTTTCATATCTTACAATTTTGTCATTGCGAGCCTGAGCGAAGCAATCGCAGAAGCTTAGAATATAGCTCTCGTCGCATCAATTGTAAACTCTTCATCCTCTCTTCTCTTCCTACCCTACCCTTCGGGAACCCCTGCGGGGAACGGGAACGGCTTCGCCGAACGTGCCCTTGGCGTCTTCGCGGTTCGTTTCTCTTATTTTTAAATCAGGTATCACCACCCGTTTTCAACTAATCCAACTCCCTCCTTCCTTCCAAAGCACGAGCCAATGTAACTTCATCGGCATATTCCAAATCTCCCCCCATCGGCAAACCAAAAGCTATGCGTGTCACTAGGGTAAAAGGTTTTAATAAGTGACCGATATAAAGAGTAGTAGTTTCGCCTTCCACGCTGGGACTAATAGCAATAATTACTTCCTTAACCTTTTGCTGGCTGACGCGCCGGACTAATGGTTGAATGTTCAATTGTTCGGGACCAATTCCATCCATCGGCGAGATAACGCCGCCAACAACGTGATATTTGCCCATGTATTCCCGCGTTTTTTCTAAAGCGATTACATCGCGGGATTCTGACACTACACAAATGGTATGACTGTCGCGGTTGGGATTGCGGCAAATTTCGCAAACAGGGTCAGCAGATAAGTGAAAGCATACTTGACAGAAACCTACTTGCTGTTTGGCATCAATCAAAGATTTAGCTAGGGCTTGCACTTCTTCTTCCGGTCGCTTCAAAATATGTAAAGCTAAACGCTGGGCTGTTTTTGGGCCGACTCCGGGCAAGCGCTGCAATTGTTCGATTAAACGAGCTAAAGGTCGAGTGTACATTAAAAATTGGCGGTAATTGGTAATATCATTTCTGGTTGATTCGCGACAATATAATTTGTGCGATGTAGGGGCGGGTTTTACCAACCATCTATGTTTAAAACTAAGTATATCATAAACCCGCCCCGCCCATACACTGAGGAATATTGACTAATTTACCCTCCACTAATTTTAGCTTTGTAGCCTAACTTTGTGATAATTTCTAGCAGCTTTTGCTTGTGTTCGCCTTGAATTTCGATTTCATTATCTTTGACTGTGCCGCCAGTACCGCATTGGGCTTTTAGCTGCTTGGCTAAAGTTGCTAATGTTTCGGGTTTTTCCTGAAAGCCGCTGATGATTGTAACTGTTTTGCCGCCGCGTCCTTTTCGGGATGCTTCGATTTTGAGGTTTTGTTGATTGGGGGGAACTTCGGCAACTCCCCGTTGGAGGGCGGCGGAGTTGTCAACGTTGCCGAATTCGGAGTAAACTATTCGTTTGCCCTCGGTTGTTTTGCTGTCAGAATCTTTGCGTTTGGATGCTGCCATAGGTTAAGATGCTTGAACTTTTTTTACTGCTATTTCTAGTTTTAGCGGATTGGGGTATGGTTGCGATCGCTCGGAATGCCATCTATCTTCTACTTATTGTATTAGCCCGTCAAGCGTTCAAGGAATTATAATGAAATTTGTTCGATCGCCTCAAGTCCACAACCGATTTGGTACGATCGACATCAAGCCTCTAGCTTACCCGCGAATCTAAAAAATCTAAAATCTAAAATCTAAAATCAAATGACAGTCACCCCCCTACCTCTCACCACCGAAACCAGCGCCCAACGCCCAGACTCCCTCGGCAGATTCGGCAAATTCGGCGGCAAATACGTCCCCGAAACCCTGATGCCCGCTTTATTTGAACTAGAAGCCGCTTTTCACAAATACCGCAGCGAACCGGAATTTCAACAGCAACTCCAACAATTGCTCAAAGATTATGTCGGCCGCCCCAGCCCTTTGTATTTTGCCGAACGCCTCACGGAACACTACGCTAAAGCAGACGGAACTGGCCCGCAAATTTACCTCAAACGCGAAGATTTAAACCACACCGGAGCTCACAAAATTAACAACGCTTTAGCTCAAGCATTGTTAGCAAAACGTATGGGTAAAAAGCGCGTAATTGCTGAAACTGGTGCTGGTCAACACGGCGTTGCTACCGCCACAGTTTGCGCTCGTTTTGGTATAGAATGCGTTGTCTACATGGGCGTTCACGACATGGAAAGACAGGCTTTAAATGTGTTTAGAATGCGCTTGATGGGAGCCGAAGTACGGCCGGTGGCTGCGGGTACGGGAACACTGAAAGATGCGACTTCCGAAGCGATTCGCGACTGGGTGACAAATGTCGAAACAACTCATTACATCCTCGGTTCCGTAGCGGGCCCGCATCCTTACCCGATGATGGTACGCGATTTCCATGCGGTAATTGGTGAAGAAACGCGCGCTCAGTGTCAGGAAAAGTGGGGTGGTTTGCCGGATATTTTATTAGCTTGTGTCGGCGGCGGTTCTAATGCAATGGGTCTTTTCCACGAGTTTGTCGGGGAAGAAACTGTCAGATTGATCGGTATTGAAGCGGCGGGCGAAGGTGTGGAAACTGATAAACACGCTGCTACTTTGACTAAGGGAAGTGTGGGAGTTCTACACGGGGCGATGAGTTATTTGCTGCAAGATAATGAAGGTCAAGTAATCGAGCCGCATTCGATTAGTGCAGGTTTGGATTATCCGGGTGTGGGGCCGGAACACAGTTATTTGAAGGATGCGGGCAGGGCTGAATATTATAGCGTAACTGATGCAGAAGCGCTGGAAGCATTTCAGCGGCTTTCGCAGTTGGAGGGGATTATTCCAGCTTTGGAAACTTCTCATGCGATCGCCTATTTGGAGACTCTGTGCCCGCAGCTAACAGGCAATCCGCGCATTGTGCTTAACTGTTCCGGACGCGGCGACAAAGACGTGAACACTGTAGCGAAGGTTCTGAATATCTAGGCTAGCGGAATGTGGGGCGATCGCTCTGTAGGAATTGGTAACAATTAACTTTATTTCTCGTTTGATTTCATGTCCAAAGGTTTGATTTCGATTTGCTTGGGATTGTTGACAATCCTGCCTAAGTGTGAGACCTCCATTCCTATGCGATCGCTGCCACAAACTCCCATGAATACTAATGTTGCTTCCAGTGCTATTACTGACTTAGAAAAAGCGGTTAACCAACAGATAAATCAATACCGAGCATCTAAAAAGTTGCCACCGCTGAGTATCGATCCGCGAATCACTCAGATAGCAAGAATTCACAGCGAAAATATGGCTAAGGGTAAAGTCAGTTTTAGCCACGATGGATTTGAGGGGCGGGCGAAAGCAATTACCATTCCTTATCAAAGTGTAGCTGAAAATCTTGCTTACAATTTTGGCTACAACGACCCGGTACGCAATGCTGTTGAGGGTTGGATTAAAAGTGACGGCCACCGTAAAAATATGGAGGGTCAGTTTAATGTGACAGGTATTGGGGTTGCGAAAAATGCCAAAGGCGAGTATTATTTTACTCAGCTTTTTGTTCGCAGTCGATAATTTGAAGGAAGAAGGAAGAAGGAAGAGGGAAGAGGGAAGAGGGAAGAAGGAAGAAGGCAGTCAACAGTCAACAGCCAACAGTCAACAGTCAACAGTCAACAGTCAACAGTTACCAATAATGGAATTTGCAGATTTTCAAGTGTGCGATGGTGATATTCCCGATTCTCTCTTATCTTATTATTTGACTGCGCCGGCGATCGCGGTTGATACGGAAACAATGGGTTTGCTACCTTGGCGCGATCGCTTGTGTTTGGTTCAGTTGTGCAATCCCGAAGGTAAAGTTGCAGTGGTGCGGATTGCCAAAGGCCAGACAGCAGCACCGAATTTAAAGAAGTTAATGGAAGCCGAAAATATTGAGAAAGTATTTCATTTTGCGCGCTTTGATATGGCAACAATGCGTTACAATTTAAGTATTGACATTGCACCAGTTTTCTGCACCAAGCTAGCTAGTAAACTTGCTAGAACTTATACCAACAAACACGGATTGAAAGAATTAATTCTAGAACTCGAAAAGGTAGAATTAAATAAAACATCTCAAAGTTCCGACTGGGGAAATGCGACTAATCTTTCGGACGATCAACTAAATTATGCTGCTAACGATGTCCGCTATTTGCTGAGCGCTAAACAAAAGTTGACTGCTATGTTGCAGCGAGAAGAACGCTGGGAAATTGCACAGCAATGTTTTCAGTGTTTGCCAGTTTTTGTGAGTTTGGATTTATTGCAGTACAACAATGTTTTCGAGCACGGCTAATACTATTTTAGATTTTAGATTTTAGATTGGCAATGACTGATGACTACCAGGGTTTAGAACACGAGCATAAAATTGCATTCTTTTTTGGAACTGGTATAATATTCTGTCACCTCGCAGAACTGCCCTCAAATTGGTTTGTAGTGAAGACTTGAGTTATCATAAAACTCGCTCGGAATTTAGTCCTCACTACAAACATAATTATTATTATTTGACCGGACTTGATGTGAGTTAAAAAAAATTCAAAACAGTGATCTATGGGTGATTAGGACTGATCGGGATTGTGTTCGTGCAGTAAAGCTTCAATTTGGTCGTCAACATTTCTAATCACCTGTTCCAAAGCGGGCAACCCCTCTAAAGGCACAGGAGAAAGCCGAGTTCGATCGCGAATTTGATTCACTTTCCGCTGCAATTCTTCGGCCAGCCGCAGTGCGTCCCGACTCAAAGTAGACAATTGCTGCTGCTGGTAAAACCTCAAAGCTGCCCCCCGCAAAACTTGCAGGGTGGCTTCTTCCTTGCCACCCACCGTCATTACC
Organism: Microcoleus sp. T3_A4; assembly: GCF_036700465.1. Taxonomy (NCBI): domain Bacteria; kingdom Bacillati; phylum Cyanobacteriota; class Cyanophyceae; order Oscillatoriales; family Microcoleaceae; genus Microcoleus; species Microcoleus sp. T3_A4. Next base: position 67,039 of record NZ_JAUBOY010000008.1, read on the forward strand.
CGCAAGCGCAACAGCAAATGAGTGTTTTGATATATGCGCTCAACTTCGACTTGTTTGGGCTGTTCCACCGGGCAAACAGGCATATCTGTCAGCCGCTTCAACTCGTCGATGACCTCTTGGAAAAGGACGATATCGATACCTTCGAGCATGGATTTCAAAACGCCATCTTGACTCCAAAGAATCCGGCCTTGGGACTGGTGGCGCTCAAAAAACAGGCGACCGATACCCTCTCGCAGCACTCTACCGAGCAATTCTTGTAGGAGTTGGGGCGCGGGCAAAGTTGCCAAAACTTCCACTTGGCTTGACAAGTGCAAGGCCTCGACATTCAAAACCGATAGCTGTGTCGGTGTCGGGGGAACCTCAGCGGCAGCAGGTTTAAACGGCTCAGGAGGGGGCATCGAGGGTTCTGGCACAGACAGCAGCGTTGCTGCATTGGGGCCTGAAGTTGCTGGTGCGGATTTTTTGGCTGTTGGGGCTGCAGCGGTTTCTGTCTGGCTCGGTTCTCGGAGTTGGTTCCCGTGCAGCAAGTAAGCTGAGAGCATCGAGCGCTGAGTTTCCGAGGCAATTGGCTCTGTTGTGACTGAGCAATTCATGTAAGCTAAAATCCGCTGCACGTAGTCCAAGGCGGAGTCATCTTGGGCATCGACTACGCCCAATTTAAACAGATTACCTTCTAGAGATAAAGGCAAAACTTGATAATAAAGGCAAGCTTCAAAGGGGACAACAGTGTCGATTAGGTGAAATATTCGATCGGAGTCCATTGTAGCTGCCGAGTGTGTTGAAGATGTATGTACCATTAGCTGCTTTGTAGTTGGAAGCGCGATCGAGCGCGACGCACCAACCTGATGCGATAAAATTAAACGCTGCAACTTCCCTGACGGAGGAATTGGCCTAACAACCGGAAGCTTTTCTTAAATAAAAATTCTTAGTCCCAGAATTTTCTCCCTTCTGTATTGCAGCCTCAAACTCTACCAAAAGATTGAGAACTAGATGATGGCTAGCGCACTCTAGACCCACTATCATTGATCGCCCGATGTTGATGCCCGTGGCTGGCAACAATAGAATTATATCTTTAATGCACAAGTATTAGAGATGCACCACAACCGATGATTTACGGGCTACCGCTGAATAGAGGATTGGCTAAAAAAGCCTGAAAAGTCGATCGTGCTGCTAGTATCTTACCTCAGAGAGTTAACTGTGAGCGTTTTGGAGCGCGATCGTCACGGCAGCGCTACGATATCCCGATCGATCTAACCTGAATTGATACAAGGGGCATGGCGCGGTTTTCCACGGGGAAACTCGCAGCACTCTGTGGCTTTTGGGGAATTGATTTGTAGCGCGGATTCTGAAAAATGCTACCGCCCATTAACAATTAGCAATTGCCCGCCACCCATTACCAATCTACTCGTTGCGGAGCGATTGAGCTGCTAAATAGAGTTTGCTCCACTCGCCGATGACTTGATTGGTTTTCAGTTTTAATTCAGATGCGATCGTCTCTACACTTTTCCCTGCTTTCAACGATTCTACCAACTGCCGCTGCACCGGTGTGAGGTCTTGTAAATATTGCTGCCACTGGGCGGGAGTCAAGCCCAAACTGTGTTCTTGGAGCGAAGTTTCCAGCCAGTTGGCGACTAATTCCGGTGCTTGTTTGACCGCAAAAACCCGAATCGCGTGGTAACTAACTTTTTCTCGCAAGCGGTAAATTTGCTTGATTGGAACATTCAACTCCTCGGCAATTGCCTCTTGGGAACGACCTTGCAGGTAAAGCTGCAGCCACCGGGAAGCCAGCGGATCGACTTCAGCGGCCAAGTAATTCTCAAATTCTTGTTGGACAATCTGCCGCTGAGTTTGCTGCTCTTCCCAAGCTTGATTTTCTCGATACTCGGACATCGCCTGTTCGTCTAGCAGGCTGAGCGGTTCGTCTGTATCGTCGGGTAGAACCTGTTCCGACACCAGCCGCACCCAGTCTCCAGCAGGCACTTGCGTCAACCCGCCGCGCTGAGCACGCCGCAGGTAGTTGACAAAACGGTACACCAGCAGCGGCTGGTTGCGGATCGGCCGCAAGCAGTATTCTTCTGTGCTCGCTAGCAGCAAAGCATTTCGCAGGCGTCTGTCTGAGGTGCATTCGGCAATCCAGGCGACTTGCTGCTGCAGGTAGCGATCGGAATTGAGCATTTCCTGAATCACTTCTTGCAGTACCTCCACCGCACTCCGCTGTCTGTCGCGACTCAGGGAAACCCACGCTTGGATTTTTTGCCGGAGCACAACTAAACCGCCGAGCCGCCCGATTAAGTTGCGGTAAGCTTTTTCTGGGGGTACTCCCAGATATCGAGAAATCAAAATTCGATATAAAAAGTCGATCGCGCCAGAGGCGACAGACAATTGAGTTGGGCTAAGAGTGTCAAATCTTTCGGGATTGTCTCCCAACAGCCACCGGACAACACTCTCGCGAGTGCTAGAATTTTCGTCCGGGCAATCTTTTTCCAGTCGAGACTTCCAATCTTGTCCTAGTCTTTCCGCCAAGGTCATGGGCTGTCGAGAATATTGTCTTTCACCCCCGATTTTACGTGGTATCCTGGATTTTTGAGTATTTTTCAGATATACGATCGCGCGATCGGATAAATTACCTTAAATTACCCTAAACAAAATTCCATTACGGTGCGATATGCCTAACTTTTTATTAGAACTCGGTACAGAAGAATTGCCCGCATCTTTTGTCGCAAGCAGCGCCCAGCAGTGGCAGCGACTTGTACCTGCAACGCTGGCAGAAGAATCCTTGACAAATGACTCAATTAATGTATACGCTACTCCGAGGCGTTTGGCCGTTCTCGTGAAAGGACTGCCAGTTCAGCAATTAGACAGAGAAGAAGAGGTAAAAGGGCCGCCCGCGAGTTCGGCTTTTAAAGATGGCAAACCGACGAAAGCAGCGGAAGGTTTTGCGAAAAAGCAGGGCGTAGAAATTGATGCTTTGGAAGTTCGCGCTACCGATAAAGGCGATTTTGTATTTGTGCTCAAAAAGATTCCGGGGCGGATGACAGCGGATATTTTGACAGAACTTGTGCCGCAGTGGATTAATAAGTTAGAAGGCAAAAGATTTATGCGGTGGGCTGACGGAGATTTGAAGTTTCCGCGCCCGATTCGATCGCTCGTGGCACTGTTAGATGATACTGTACTGCCAATTACATTGGTGAGCGGTTCGGATACGGTCAAGAGCGATCGAATTTCCCAAGGACACCGGGTGTTATACACCCCCCCTACACCCCTGGGAGGGGTCTCGATTCCCCAAGCCGAGGATTATGTCGAGTGTCTGCGGGCTGCTTGCGTGGAGGTCGATCGAACCCAGCGCAAAAATCAAATTAAAGCACAAGTAGAAGCCGCAGCGACAAAACAAGGCGGTTACGCCGACATTACCGAAGATTTGTTAGAAGAAGTCACCGACTTAGTAGAATGGCCGAACGCAGTTGTCGGCAAATTTGACGAAGAATTTTTGATATTGCCGCCGGAAGTAATCACCACAATTATTGTTACAAACCAGCGATACTTCCCCATCCTCAAAAGCCCAGATTATCCCGAACTTCTGCCCTATTTCATTACAATTTCCAACGGAGATCCTGCTAAAGCCGCGATTATTGCCGCCGGTAACGAGCGAGTAGTGCGGGCAAGATTGGCAGACGGTCAGTTTTTCTATAAAGCAGACTTGGTAAAGCCTCTAGAGGATTATTTGCCAAAGTTGGCAACAGTTACTTTCCAGGAAGATTTAGGGACTGTACGCGCAAAGGTCGATCGGCTGTGCAAGATTGCCAGTTTAATTGTCAATCAACTGCAAATCACAGAGGAAGAGCAAGCTGATGTAGCCAGAGCAGCCTTACTTTGTAAAGCCGACCTCGTAACCCAAATGGTTTACGAACTTCCCGAAATGCAAGGAATCATGGGGCAGAAATACGCCTTAGCAAGTGGCGAATCGGAAGAAGTAGCCACAGCGATTTTTGAACATTATTTGCCCAAAGGTGCGGGCGACAATTTACCCCAAACTCTCACAGGTCAAATTGTCGCAATAGCAGACAAATTAGATACTTTAGTCAGCATCTTCGGCTTGGGAATGTTGCCGACGGGTTCATCCGATCCCTTCGCTTTGCGTCGCGCAGCCAATGCAATAACTAACATTATTTGGGCGGCTAAGTTGCCAATTAATTTGCACAAGTTGCTCGCAGAAGTTGTTGCAGAATTTACCGCAGCCCGCCCGCAAACATCGGCGGACTTGCTGGATCAGTTATACGAGTTTTTCCTGCAAAGAATTCGGACTTTGTTGCAAGAAGAAAAGAATGTAGATTACGATTTGGTAAATGCCATTTTGGGAGAAAACGACCCAGAATATACTGAACGAGCATTGAGAGATTTGTTAGACGCGCTGGAAAGAGCGCTCTTTCTGCAACAAATCCGCAATAACCAGACTTTGGATCTAATTTACGAAACAGTCAACCGTTCAACTCGTTTGGCGGCTCAAGGTGATTTGGATAAAATAGAATTGGAACCGAAAACGGCGGTGAAACCGGAGTTATTTCAAAAGTCGTCTGAACAAGCTTTTTACGATGCAGTCGTGCAGTTAGTGCCGCAAACGCTGCTATCCAAACAAACTCGCAATTACCAGCAGTTAGTAGATAGTTTGACGGAAATTGCTCCGACTGTCAGCAACTTTTTCGACGGGCCAGAAAGCGTTTTGGTGATGGATTCTGACCCGGAAATTAAGCAAAATCGGTTGAATTTACTGGGGCTGCTGCGGAATCACGCGCGGGTGTTGGCTGACTTTGGGGCGATCGTGAAAAGTTAGAATTGACAATATTTGAGTCCGCCTGGGATTGAAAACCTCCGCTTCAGTCCGCCGGGGGTTGAAAACCTCCGTCTCAAAGCGAAAGTCCTCGCTCTGAGGACTGAAACCCTGACATAACATACTTTTCAGTCCGCCAGGGGTTGAAACCCCCGTCTCAAAGCGAAAGTCCTCGCTCTGAGGACTGAAACCCTGACATACCATACTTTTCAGTCAGTTTTAACTGACTTTAGCTGTTAGACAGGGGTTTTCAACCCCTGGCGGGCCTGGGGGAAAACGAGGGGGCCTGTAGGCAAACCAACTTGAGAAACCTACTTGTTAAAAATCGGGATCGAAATAACATTAAAGCTTACCAATAAAAGTAGTACATCTATTAGGATTGTTTCCGAACCGCGCGAGTCTCAGCAGAGTTCGATCGCTCTCTTAAAAAATAAGCAAAATGGCCAATAGTCAATAACCAATTCAAGGTTAAAATATAAACTTATAAAACCAGGGAAATTCGCTCCATCACACACACAACTTATGCCGATAGCTCATATCATTGGACTAGGAAAATCAGGAATTGCCGCCGCCAGACTGCTCAAACGCGAAGGATGGGAAGTAACGCTGAGCGATCGCTCATCTTCCCCAAACTTGCTCGAACAGCAACAGGAATTTGCTAACGAAGGAATTAACGTTGAGTTAGGTAAATCCTTTGAACCAGTCGAATCGATAGAATTAATAGTAGTAAGTCCTGGCGTTCCCTGGGACAGTCCAGCCTTAGTGCGCGCCAGAGAGTTAGGCATTGAAACAATCGGAGAAATGGCTCTCGCGTGGCGTTACCTCAAATCTCCTTGGGTGGGAATTACCGGCACTAACGGCAAAACTACTACTACTGCTTTAATTGCTGCTATTTTTGCAGAGGCCGGGCTTTACGCTCCCGCTTGCGGCAATATTGGCTATGCTGCGTGCGAATTAGCTTTAGCAGAAAAACCGCCGGATTGGGTAATTGCAGAAATCAGCAGCTATCAGATAGAATCCTCGCCATTTGTAGCGCCGCGAATCGGAGTTTTGACGACTTTGACGCCGGATCACCTCAGCCGCCACAAAACGTTAGAAAATTACTACAACATTAAAGCACATTTGCTCAAAAAGTCTGAATTGCAAGTAATTAACGGCGACGATCCTTGTTTGCGCCAGCAAGGAGTTGACGTTTGGCCGGATGCGTGTTGGACGAGTGTCAAAGGTGAAAAAGAACTGTTGGGAAATACAGATTTTGGAGCCTATATTCAAGATGGTTGGGTAATAGCTCAAAGCGAGAAAATTCTGCCTGCTGATTCTTTGCGGATGGTGGGAGAACACAATTTGCAGAATTTGTTAATGGCGGTGGCTGCGGCTAATTTAGCGGGAATAGATAAAAGTGCGATCGCCCAGGCGATCGCTAAATTCCCCGGAGTTTCGCACCGCCTCGAACACATCTGCACTTGGGAAGGCATAGATTTCATCAACGACAGCAAAGCTACTAATTATGACGCCGCGCAAGTCGGGTTAGCTTCTGTGAGCCCACCGGCGATTTTAATTGCGGGCGGTGACGCCAAAGAAGGGGACGATCGCGCTTGGATTGATACAATCAAGGCGAAAGCTGCTGGGGTGTTGCTAATTGGGGATGCGGCAGGTATTTTTGCCGATCGGCTCAAACAAGCAAATTACAACGCTTGGGAAATAGTCGAAACAATGGAACGAGCAATCCCGCGAGCCGCAGAATTAGGCAAACAGAACAACGCTAAAGTCGTGCTGCTTTCGCCAGCTTGTGCTAGCTTCGATCAATACCAAAACTTCGAGCAACGAGGCGATCATTTCCGCCAATTATGCCTCGAATCCCTAGTTTAGATATTTCATTGTTCGCTGTGTACAAATTAAGATTGTTATACACAGCGAACACTAACCAAATTCAATCTGCGTTCATCCGCGTCTATCGGCTTACATCTGCGGTTAAAAATTAAAACATCTGATTTCCGCCTACTTTAACTAACCGTCTTCCAAATATCCTTAATTTTCGCCTGTTGTTCCCATTCTAGCTCATAAAAAACTAGCATCATTTCCTCATGAGTGTAATCAATAATTATTGCCGCCAATTGAGCGGCAGTTTGCGCTTTTAGCATGGCTAGTTTCAACGTGGTCATTCCTTCTTTATCCATCTACACTAAAACTTGGATTTTTACCTCACTTTTATTTTAATTTTGCCTGCAACTATCTGTTAATTTTGCCTTAAAATCAGCAATATTAGCAGCATTTACTGTGTCAAAATTGTGCGAATTTATTTTAACTTGGCTGCAAAGCTGAGAGAGCAATTTTTCATTAATCTCCAGAATCTTGCCTTCGGAAGTGACTTTTTTTTGCAACAAAGTTGCGATTTCCCTTTCCAGTTGCCGATTTCCTTGCTGAAAGAAATCTTGAGAGTTAGAACGAAACAAACCGCTATTGACTTGCTGAATTTGGCTGGCTGTCAGCGATTGAGCCGAGACAGCAGCCGGAAATGCAAAAGATGCTGCTAGCCACCAGCTAGAAATTATCTGTTTGAGAATGCTGTTCATAACTGTCAGGAGGATTTTTTACCTCAAGTGGTTTCTCGTCTTCTGACTCGCTTACTAATTCATCTTCTTGTTCAAGTTTTTCTTGCCACTCGACAAGCTGCTGAAAAAGTTGCGGGTTAATTTCAAATACGGGTTTGTTGGTTTCTGACATATTTACTCCTGAAAGTAATTGAAAGACTTGGATTTAACTGGTTCCCTGGCAGAGCCAGGGAACCGCTGTCGAGAGGCTCTGCCTCGCTTTTTCAGCAGGAAAATTGGAGGCAGAGCCTCCGGATCTGCGTTACCACGCTGAGCCTGGAAACGAGTAGAAAAACAATTATGTCGATCAGAATTTACGCTCCAACCTTCAGCAGCGACATAATTATGCCTGTTAAGGAACCACCAAGCAGAGCTAAAGTAGCTAAGGTGCTAATGCCAAATCCTGCCGCTCTTTTTTCAGCAGCTTGATAGTAACCCCAAGCAAACAAAATGCGTCCAATTATCCAAACTGCGCCGATACCTGCGCCCCAAATTGGGCTGATAAATTGCGAGAACAGCCACAGCGAGGGCAAAAATAGAATCATTTGCTCTAAGGTATTTTGCTGAACTCGCACCACTCGCTCAAAGTCTTGGTTTCCTGTCATCTGCGGGGGAGAAACTTTGTATTTGAATCTAGCTCTGCCGACGTTGATGGTAACAACGAAGTAGAGAATTAATGCTGAAACAGTAATTAGACTAGGCCAAAGTGTGGCGTTTGCTTCTGAGAGCATGATTCGGTATTATTGGGGTGGAGTATATATCTTGATTATAAATCAATTATTGTCGATCGCGTTATTCATCGCCCTCCCGTCATTCCATGCACGGAATGTGATTCAACTGGTGGCTATTAGCGACGCGACAATTGCTTTCGGATTCTGGGACATCCTCGAAAACTTGCTGGCTGGGATTTTGATTCTTTTGACTGCACCTGCACAGGGAGACAAGCCCCCGACTCTTCTCGTGAGTCACCCCAAATTTTAGACCCTAGTTCAAGCTCCTAGATTCATCTGTGGAGTAAATTTAAAATCTAAAATCTAAAATCTAAAATCGCTGGAGTAAATCTAAAATGTAAAATCGACTGGGTAGCCCCAAATTTTAGACTTTTGTTCCAGCTACCAGATTTATCAGTGGAGTAAATTTAAAATCTAAAATTTGAAATCTAAAATCTAAAATCTAAAATCGACTGACCTTACCTGCATACGGATACAAGTCCCCAACTTAAGGAGATTATTTTGCTCAACAATATTCGAGACAGTCTTAAATATTTCACCAGGAGCAGGATTCCTCGAGAGCATTTAAAGCAAATACGAGTTGACTTGTTGGAAGAATCAACCCTAGATATTAACTATCTTGTCTTAATTCTCGGCTCCTGTATAATCGCTACCTTTGGACTGCTTGCCAACAGTGCCGCCGTCATCATCGGTGCTATGATAATCGCGCCTCTGATGTTGCCAATCCGAGGGTTAGCATTTGGAGCGGTAGAAGGTAACGTTATCCTCTTCCGCAAAGGTTTAATTGCATTAGCAGTTGGGACGGTGCTAGCAATTTTTCTAGCTTGTTTTTTGGGAGCGTTGGTACAACTTCCCGGCTATGGGAGCGAAGTTCTAGCTCGTTCTAAACCTACATTACTAGACTTAGGAATTGCGATCGCCGCTGGGGGAATCAGTGGTTATGCGAAAGTTCAGCCCAAAGTTTCTGCTACTCTGGCGGGAACTGCGATCGCCGTGGCTCTCATGCCGCCAATTTGTGTTATAGGTTTAGGCTTATCTCAAGCTAATTGGTCGCTCAGTTTGGGAGCAAGCCTCCTGTATCTTACTAATTTGCTGGGGATTACTCTCTCCTGTATGCTAACCTCTTTAATGGCCGGCTACACGCCCCTGCATCGCGCCGGTAAAGCCCTCTTGTGGGCGCTAGGATTGACGGCTATACTTGTAATTCCTTTGGGGGTGAGTTTTGCAGAATTGATCGAGCAAGCTCAACTCGAAGCCAGCCTGAAGCGGGCGTTGCTTAACCGAACTATCACTTTTCAACGGGTGGAACTGATTAAAACTGATACTAACTGGTTGATGAAACCGCCGGAAGTGCGTCTGATTGTTCGCAGCAGCGAAGCTTTGACACCCAAACAGGTGCAGCTTTTAGAAGCATTTGTTGAAAAAGAAATGGGTCAACCATTTACCTTAATTTTTCAAGTGAGTCAAGTTGAAGAAGTGCGGCGATCGATGCTGAATAAGTCCCGCTCGAAACCGAAGCCTTAACTATTTTATTCCTAATTATATGACCCCAGAAACTCTAATTAACGAAGCGACTATCGAGGGCAATCTGAAGCAATTTCTTTTAGTGCTATTAGTCTCCTTAAGTGTGGCGATACTGCCACAAATATGGGGCTGGTTGCGCCAAATTCCCTACACGCTGCTTTTAGTAATTGTCGGGTTGGGTTTGGCTTTTATAGATGTGCGATTGGTGTCGCTCTCGCCCGAACTGATTCTGTTGATTTTTTTGCCGCCTCTTTTGTTTGAAGCTGCTTGGAATCTGGAATGGTCTAAACTCAAGCGGGATTTAGTGCCGATCGCTCTTTATGCGGTTTTGGGTGTTGTTGTTTCTGTTGCTGGCGTGGCTTTTGCTCTCAACCAAATAGCTGGAGTTTCTTTAGCAATCGCCCTGTTGGTAGGAGCTAGTATATCTGCTACAGATCCAGTTTCAGTAATTGCATTGTTCCGGGAACTGGGAGTTGAAAAACGCCTAGCTTTGCTGGTGGAGGGAGAGAGTTTATTTAATGATGGCATTGCTGTTGTTGCCTTTAGTTTTTTGGTGGGATTCTCTTTAGGGACGGATGAAGTTGGCATCCCATTTCTGGTGGGGCGTTTCTTAGCTTTTGTGGGAATTGGGATTACTGTTGGGAGTGCGATCGGTTTTGGGATATCCTATCTCACCCAACGGTTTGATTTACCTTTGGTGGAGCAATCGTTAACCTTAGTTTCTGCCTACGGCACTTATATAATTGTGGAGGATTTAGGCGGTTCTGGGGTGATTGGTGTGGTGGTGATGGGCTTGATATTTGGCAATTTCGGCTCTCAGATAGGTATGCAGCCCAGTACCAGACTGGCGGTAACACAATTTTGGGATTTTGTGGCGTTTTTTGTAAATTCGATCATGTTCCTGCTGATTGGCGATCGGATTAGTTTTGCTGGTTTGCAAGCGAATTTAGGAGTGATTGCCATAACTGTGGCGGCGATGTTTGTGACGCGAGCGATCGCTATTTTTGGTTTAGGATGGTTGAGCAATAGGTTGGCAAAATCAGAAATTTCATTAGCCGATAGAACAGTGATTTGGTGGGGAGGATTGCGGGGTTCTGTCTCAATTGCTTTAGCTTTGAGCGTGCCGGAGGTTTTCCCCGAACGGGAAAAAATTATTGGGATCGTTTTTGGCGTAGTTTTATTTACGCTGCTAGTACAAGGTTTAACCACCAAGGCCCTGCTGGAAAAATTGGGGTTGTTGAGCAACCAGGAGTTGCGTCAGCAGTATCTGAGGGCGATCGCCCAACGTGTTGCTCTCAACCGGGTTCTCAAGTATCTATCTGATGTATCGGGCGATCGTAAAATCGAGCCTGAGTTTTCTAATCATCTCGTGAGTCAGCTTCAAGAAAAATTAAACTTGCTGCAAGCAGAAATCAATCAAATGTACGATCAATCTCCTGAACTGCAGCAGATGACTATCGACAAACTCGAAGGGGATTTGGAGGCTATAGAGGCTGATACTTATGCTGAATTTGTGCGAGCTGGTCAATTGAATGAGCTGCCTGTTTCTGTGTTGCAGCAATGTTTTAAAGAGCGGCATGAGACAATTGTTTCTTAAAGCGAATTCGTTGGCAGGATTAACAGAAATAAGTTCTACTACAACGAGTACGGGTTTTGGGCTTTCGACTGAAACCATTGTGGGCAATCAAAAACAGTCCGAATTGTTGAGGGGCGGACATGGTATAATTCCTGATATTGTAGGGTTAATCAGCCTACGATAATTTGAATATGAGCTAGATCATAGAAAGATTCTGCAGAATTTGGCATACTGAGAGTAAGGTTAAATAGGAGGTCAATTTAATGACCAATACTGCTCTCAATTTTAAGACTGCACCCGGACATGAAGTTCTGGCCGCGGCGGGTAAGAAAATGTTGAGGCCGGGGGGGAAACTTGCTACGGAACAGTTATTTGAATGGGCGGATTTTCAGCCTGGGGAGACTGTTTTGGAGTTGGCTGCTAGTTTTGGATATAGTTCGATCGCCCTGGCTGAACGTTTTGGCGTAAAAGTAGTGGGAGTTGAGAAAAATCCCGACAGTGTGGCCCGCGCTCGTGCTAATGTTGCAGCAGCCGGTTTGAGCGATCGAGTGGAAATTGTGGAAGGAGATATTTTTCACTTGGATCGGATTTCTCAACAGTTTGATTGGGTGTTGGCTGAAGCTATCCTGACAATGCAGTCGCCGTCAGGGAAAGCTAAAATTGTATCGGGAATTTGCGCTCGGCTAAAACCAGGCGGCAAGTTTCTCTCTCACGAACTTTTAGCTAGAAACCGAGAATCAGAAATTCAAAAAGCTTTATCAGAAGTGACTCGGGCTAATTCAACGCCTTTGTCTGAGTCTGGCTGGATTGCTGTTTACCAAAACGCGGGTTTGCAAGTAGAAAAGTCTCAAACCGGGGCGATGGGCCTCCTAAATTTGTCGCGAATGCTGCAAGATGAAGGGTTTGTGGGTACTGTGCGGATTGTGTGGAATATATTAAGTCGATCGCAAATTCGCGATCGTATCTTAGCAATGCGTCGAGTTTTCCAGCATTACCAACAGGATCTAGGCTACATCGTTATCTCTGCCAAAAAACAATCTTAACCGACTCAATCGATTTTTGATTTTCGATAGAAGAAAGTGAAGCCACTGATAAATTCGAGACTTGTGACCAAATTAATTAATTGTCAAAAACTATGACTACGACTCTTTTACCGCTACAATCTTCAGCAATCCAACTCCGAGACGCAATTGAATATCCCGCCGCCGGAGTCCTGAACAAAATTTTAGTCAAAGACAAGAATTGTCAGTACAGTTTATTTTGTCTGGCTGCCGGAACGGAAATTTCGGAACACTCTTCGGCACGGAATGCCACAGTTAATGTCATAGAAGGAAAGGGTATTTTGACTTTGGAAGGCAAGGATATTGTTTTGGAACCGGGGGTATTTGTCTTCATGCCCGGTCAAGCTCTTCACGCTTTGAAAGCCGAAGAAAATTTGGCGTTTATTTTGACACTTTCTGAGGTCAATTAATTTCCGCAATATTGCTTGGGGGGCGGGTTTCATACTTGCCTAAAATCAATAATCTCATAAACCCGCCCCGATTCACAGATTGTGGGGGCGGTTTTATATAGTGAGTAAGCTTTTCTACATTTAAACTGTGTGTCAAAAATCAATAAAACTCTTGTGGGACGGGCTTCTAGCCTGTCCCGAATTTCCAATTTAAATGCGTAACAGCTTAGCAGTCAAATAGTGTTTTTGAAACCCGCACTCCAAGAATTGGGATTTTAACATTTAGTCTATTTCATCTCCAGAGGCGATATCCTCCAATCTTTCCCAATCCAATACAATAATTTTACCGCCTCGACTGTAGCAGACAAACGGCTTGAGTTTCTTAAACAACCGCACGCATTCTTCGTAGGTAATTCCAATGCTGCGAGCAATTTGATAGTAGGGAAAACGTTTTTCTAAACATACACTATTATCCGCCATCTTCGTACCTTGCTCGACCCCAAAGTAATGAATAAACCGGGCCAGCCGCACGATCGCCCTTTCCGACACCAAACCGTGCACTGTCTCGTGCAGTTGCTGCAACCGCTGATTAAACACCGCCAATATTCGCAAGGCAATCTCAGGATTTTCTCGAATTGCTGCTAGCAAAACTTCCCGTTCTGTGGTAAGAACTTCCACATCAGTTTCTGCCGTCACCGTTGCGGGGGCAATGCCGTTGCCTAGCAAAGCAGGTGCGGCAAAAATATCTCCCTGAAATAAAGTGCGGAGAATTGTTTCTTTGCCCGCCGCCGCTGTTTTTGCAACCCGCAGAGAACCGCTCAAAAGAGTGTATAATTTTTCGGGGATGCGATCGCCCTCATAAATCACAACTTCTCCCTGTCGGTAACTGTAAATTACTGTGTGTTCTTGCAATCGCTCTAATTCAGTTCGGTTTAAGCTGGCAAATATTCCAATTTTAGCCAGTTGCTCGACATTTGCTTTCATGCAGTTAACTCTACTAGCTCGCAGTTCAATAAGAGTACAATAACGGTGAATCCAGAATACATCCAGCAAAGCAGAGCCATCTACGAAAATGCAGAACCAGAATATCGGCGGCATTATTTTGACGAGCTAGCTGGCGGATTTGTGATCGTCCACCAACACCACAATCTTAATGATTCGGAAAGTTTTGTGGCTGAAGTTTTGGCTAAAATAGGAAAGAGAGTTAGACTTTTGAGCGAACAAGCACCGTCGGGAACTAAAACTCCAGACGCTGACGTTGACGGTCAAATTTGCGAATTTAAGGAATTAACAAAAGAGTCGAGTAATCTCAAAAATAGAGTACAAGAAGGGTTTGGAAAAGCCAAAAATCAAAGTGCAAATGCAGTCATTTTTCACGTAAATATAGAAATTTACGACATTCGAGAGATAGACGAAGGCATCAGGCAAGCCATATATTGGGATGTTAAGCATCTCATGCAAACTATCATTTTGGTTTTTAACAACCAATCTGTTCTAAAAATTACTAGAGAGGAATGGGAAAATGGGCAGCGTTTTTCAAGAATTTGAAGAAATCGTAAATAGTGGTATAAAAAATAATATGCCGCGGGATGCAAGATTGATTATTGTTGGAGAGATCCTCTACGCAGTAACTCGGGACGAACTAACCAATAAAGAAGGTTGGCTGCTAGAAAATATGCTCGGAGGCAGAGAAGAATGGGAAAAGGGGCTAGAATATGCTATTTTTGGAGATCCAAAACACGGACACATAGCGCCAACCCTAACTATCTCCGATCAACCTCTGGTTATTGCCGGCAAAACTTTTCATTCTCGTTTGATGACGGGTACGGGAAAATATCGCAGTATTTCAGAAATGCAGCAAAGTGTCAACGCTAGCAGGTGCGAAATTGTTACCGTGGCTGTGCGGCGAGTGCAAACAAATGCTCCCGGCCATGAAGGATTGGCAGAGGCTCTCGATTGGACTAAAATCTGGATGCTGCCAAATACTGCCGGTTGTCAAACTGCGGATGAGGCAATTAGAGTAGCTCGTTTAGGGCGGGAAATGGCGAAACTTTTAGGGCAAGAAGACAATAATTTTGTCAAATTAGAAGTGATTCCCGATGCTAAATATTTGCTGCCAGATCCGATCGGCACTTTGGAAGCTGCAGAACAATTAGTTAAAGAAGGTTTTGCCGTTTTGCCCTACATCAATGCCGATCCCTTGCTGGCAAAACGCCTCGAAGAAGTCGGTTGTGCGACAGTCATGCCTTTAGGTTCGCCAATCGGTTCAGGGCAAGGGATCAACAATGCGGCCAACATTCAAATAATTATTGACACGGTAAATATTCCTGTGGTTGTCGATGCGGGAATCGGAACGCCCAGCGAAGCGGCCAGAGCAATGGAAATGGGAGCCGATGCACTGTTGATTAATTCCGCGATCGCCAATGCCCAAAATTCCCCGGCAATGGCAAAAGCAATGGGAATGGCAGCAGAAGCGGGGCGGATGGCGTACTTAGCAGGCAGAATGCCGATCAAAGATTATGCGATCGCCTCTTCCCCCCAAACAGGCACTGTCACCTCCAAATAAATGGCCGAATTTTCCTGGGCGCTTTTTTGGTACAGTTGTAAACATCAAAAATATTAAGGATTGTGACTGATGCCTTACATCAAAGATGACGATGGACGCCTGAACAACTTTGCTAAAGAGCCGAAGGTGTATGAAGCCGTACCTCCCAACAAGAACCAGCAACGGAACTATATCATCATGGGAATTGCAGCAGCCATGTTAGTCGCCGGTTTGGTATACGTGGCTGCCTCCGTCTGAAAACTGGCCTGAGACTCAAAGCTGCTTCAAATCGCAATTTTAAATAATCCTTCGAGAAACCATGTTTTCCTTTCCCAAGGAAACGTGGTTTTTGTGTTTCAATACAAAGCAGGTAGTTGCAACAATCCTGAAGCGTGCCGAGCGAGCTGGAAAGCTAAATAAGACCAGCATAAATTTGGTGTTTTCCTCTCGGCTGTCGGGTTCAGGGACTTGGGTTGCACTTAATCACACTGGTTCGCCACCCATATAAAATTGCCAATTGCAAATCTACAATCCTTTAGTCATCATCGGTGCGATTGACAATCAAGCATCCAGGATACAAGCCCCCGGATTCATTCCGAAAGCAGACTCAGGACCCAGAAATAAAAAACCTGTATCCGATAAAGGAGCCTCCGAATTTATCCGTGGGGTCAAGGCTTCAATCTAAAATCTAAAATCTAAAATCTAAAATCGATTGACTGCCTTCGGGGCTTAGTTGTGAGGTATGAGTGATCGAGATTTCAACTCTCAACTCTACAATCTAAAATCTACAATCCCAAATCTAAAACCTAAAACCTAAAATCTAAAATCTAAAATCGGCTGCTCCTGATGTCTATTCCTTCCCAAAAAGTTTCTAGCTCAAACAAGCTGATCTACCAACGCTTGAAACAGGCGATCGACCTCAATTTACGCCGTCAAATTTTTATTGCCGCCTGCGACGACTTGTGCTTGCGGGACTGTCTGGCAGCCCGCTTGCAGGCAGAATTAGCCGCAGAGAGCGCAGGCTCAGATCCTCGCTCCCGGATCAACTACCCCCGATTTGTCAGTTTGGAACTCGACTTGAGCGATCCCAATCCTTGGGCTTCGATCGCCGCGTGGCTGACCCAACACCCACCGCCGCAAAACAGAGGCAGCTACAGCCCTTTGCCGGGATTTCAAATTCTCGGGGCAGAACACCTGACCAGGCAGTCAGCATCAGTGCAGTGGTCGTTCCTGAGCTATTTGAGGGAGATTGAAGCAAACCTGCAAATGTGCGAGTCTACTCTGTTGCTGTGGGTGTCGCGTCCCTGGCTAAGTTCGATCGAACAATCGGCGCCGGAATTTTGGCACTGGCGAACCGGAGTATTTGAGTTTGAAGGCGAACCAACTCCAGCTAAGGAAGACTTCGGACACTTTGAGGACTTGGGGAACTCAGGAGACTTGCGAAACCTGCGGGACAGCGGAGACTTTGGCAACAAACTTTTAATGTCTTCTTTGTCTGGACAATCCCCAATTCCCGACGAACAATACCCAATTTCCTATCCCCCGTCCCCAGGGTCTGATTCTAAATCCGTCCCATTGGCAGATGACGAACAATCCCCAATTTCCCATCCCCCGTCCCCAGCGCCTGATTCTAAATCCGTCCAACTGGCAGATTTGGTGCTAGCAGCGGCTTCTGAGGATTTAGAAGCAGAAAATGATGCCACATCAGAGGAAAATTTTCTGCCGCTGCAAACCCTGCAATACATCGAACTGCTGCAAGAACATCAGTGTTGTTCCGAAGCATTGGCTTTGGCATATCACGGTTTGGGAAATTACTACCGCGATCGCATTCTGGGCGGAGACGTTTCAGAGCAAAACCTGACAATCGCCATTCGCGCGATCGAACAAGTGATTGCGTATCTCGAAGTTGACAGCAACTCGCAGCAAAATCAACCACTAACTGAGGAATGCGCGCGACTGATTGCCCAATTGACAGAAAATTTAACTCAGTACGCCCAGGAGTCCAACAGCCTACCGCCAATTTCCGATCTGCTCAACGATCTCGGCACTCTCTACTGGATGCTGTCACGCGATCGCACGCAGCATAACGCATCAGATCCGGTATCTTGCCTTGAACGCAGCATCGCCCTCTACCTTGAAGGTTTGAACCGAACAAATGCCGAAACCGTACCCCAAACTCGCGTTAGATTAAACAAAAATTTGGGAATCGCCTCGGCCGATTTAGCCCGCTATCGAGACAAGACAGAGAACTTGCAGCACGCAGTTGCAGCTTACCAACAAGCGCTGCTGGATCTAGACCCCGCCGTGGAACCTCAGCAGTACGCTGCTGCTCAGAATAATTTGGCGACAGCATACTGGAATTTAGCTCAAGATGGTGAGCCGATCGTATATCTCAAAAGTGCGATCGCAGCTTACACCCAAGCCCTCTCCTGCTACAGTCCCGAACGAGAACCCCTCAACTATGCCGGAGTGCAAAACAACCTCGGTACCGCCTGCTGGAACCTCGCCCAGCACGAACCCTCAGAACCCCTGCTAGTCAGGGCGATTTCCGCCTACCGCGAAGCATTGAAATACCGCACCCGAGAATTAGTACCCGCAGCAGCAGCCGCCACGTACAACAATCTCGGTACGGCTTATTGGCATTTGGCGAACCAGTTTCAGCAGAAACAGGCGCGGACGGAATCATTGCAGCAGGCGATTACCGCCTACGAAGCCGCCCTGGATATCGCCGCAGAGATCGATCGAACCAAACTCACCTTTGACGCCTTGGCCGCCCGCAACAATCTCGGACTAGCCCACTATCAACTAGCCACCGACCCAGATTTCGCCGCTAACAAAGTCGCACAGACAAGCCATCTAGAAGCAGCGCTGCACCACCAGTTGCAAGTGTGTGCCGAATGGGGACAAAATCTCAATGACAAAGGGTTAACATATGGGGATAAACTCAACTTGCAAGCCGCGGCAAACTCCCAAGCTGCTGATTCCCGGCAAACAGCATTGAGCTATATTGTCAAAACGATTAGAGCTTTCTATAGTGAATGTGGGCTGCCAGGCCAAAATTTAGCCTTATCCAAAGTTCCTGGAGATTTATTGCCTGAAATTTTGCGTAGGTTATAAATAGGGCTATAACTATTAAAAGCTCAATTTTTTCGAGATTTGTATCCAGTTTTCTATTATTATGGCTGAATATTCTTGCCTAATTCTTCAAGCAAACTTGTGGTCATGGCCCCTGTAAAAATCCTTGTGGTTGATGACGACCCGGCAATCCGAAATTTGATTCACCGTTTTTTGAGCCAGCAAGGTTATCAAGTAGAGTCTGGCGAGGACGGTCAGACTGGTCTGGAATTATTTGAGCAACTCAATCCTGACTTAGTAGTTCTAGATGTAAATTTACCTGATACAACTGGCTACAAACTGTGTCAAGAAATGCAAAGACGCACGGGTGTGTTTGTGTTGATGCTGACTGCCCGAACCGATGAAGCTGACAAAATGAAAGGGTTTGCCGAAGGTGCTGACGACTACATTACTAAACCTTTTAGTCTTGTAGAGATTGGAGCTCGCGTTGCAGCAATTCTGAAGCGCAAACGCATTGTTACTCCCGCCGAACAACAAACTCTTACTTTTGGAGAGCTACTAATAGATCCGGTTCGCCGCGAGGTAATTCTCGGCAGCCAGATAGTTGCTTTGACTGCTTTAGAATTCGACCTGCTGTACTGTTTGGCTAGCAAACCCGGTCGCGTGTGGAGGCGATCGGAATTGCTGCATGAAGTGTGGGACTACGAGTATGTAGGAGCCGATCGCGTGGTGGATGTCCATATCGGTCAAATTCGCCGCAAAATTGAACTAGATCCCAATCAAATGCCGATGATTCAAACCGTCCGGGGGGTGGGTTACAAGTTTGAGCCAACAACCTAGTAGCATCCGCCATTCGGCTTTAGGGGCGGGTTCACCAATATCTCGGATTAACATACTCGATATTTGTAAACCCGCCCTCCCCACACAAGAATTCAGATTGATCGAGTATCTGATTGTTTGTTCTGCAAATACTCGCCCACTTCTCGTGCACGATCAAAACCCCTTCGCACGCAATCTCCCAAAGCCACTCCGCCAACGTAGTTGCTGCACAAATACACCCCAGGCAAAGATTTTAAGCCCTCATCGATTTGTTGCAGGCGATCGAAATGCCCCAAATTGTACTGAGGAATCGCCCGCTTCCACACATTCACCGCTAAAACTTTTGGCTGTGGCACATCTGGTTTCAGCAAAATCCGAGACAAATCTCGGTGTACCTCACGAACGATTTGTTCGGAGTCGAGATTGCCAATTTCCGAGTCTGTTGCGCCGCCGATGAAACTGGTGAGAGTGTGCCAGCCCGCAGGCGTGCGATCGGCAAATAAACTCGATGTCCAAATCGTCCCCAGAGTGCGAATTCCCTGCCCTCTCGGAATTAAATTTCCAAAACCTACTAATTTACCATTGACATCTGAGTGAGGATATGCTAAGACGACGCAGGCAACCGTAGGATAAGTAAAAGCTTGTAAAGCACTGCTAACTTCCGGTTGCAGAGGCTGCAACAGATCGGCTGTAACGTAAGCGGGTGTGGTCAAAACCACGGTGCGCGCCTCAACTTCCTGCTGTCCGTCGGGCGTCGAGAATACAGCAATGTAAGTTTCGCGTTCTGTACGCTGGAGGCGAGTCAGATGCCAGTTGAGTTTCACTCGATCGCCCAATTCAGCAGCGATCGCCTCTGGCAAAGCCTTCAACCCCTGTTTGAACGAACCCAACTCCCCCGGTCTAGTCTTAGGAACATTCGGGTCTGCAGGCATTTTCTTCGGTCTGTTTTTAGCAGAAAGCAGCGCCCCCGCTACCAGCCCGCCACCCACATCAGCCATCTTTGCTACCCGGCCAAAAGCCGCCGCCGCGCTAAGTTGTTGCGGATCGCCGGCATAAACCCCAGAAACAAAAGGTTCCACCAACCGCTGCATCACTTCCGTACCGAGATGACGGCGGAAAAATTGAGAAACAGTTTCCTCGTCACCCTGCTGCGAAAGTCGATCGCCCATTGCCGGCCCGACAAACCCCAAAGCCCCGAACAACGCCCGCAGTTTTCCCGGAAAACTCAGTAACTGAGACTGAATCATCGCCGGTGGAGTCATCGGCACCGGTTGCAGCTTTTTTTGCCAATACACAAAACGAGGCAATTTGCGATCGGCAAAAATCAACTCCTGCTTCAATCCCACGTCCACAGCCAACTTCATCAATTCCGGCGTCGGCGAAAAACTGTTCGGGCCCTCCTCCCAGAGAAACCCTTCCCCTGTCACAGTGGTGATGTTCCCGCCCACACGTCCCTGACTCTCAGCGACTAAAATCTTCAGCGGCGATGGACTCGTTGCTTCCTTGTGAAGTGCGTGCGCCAAACTCAAACCGCTAATACCTGCACCCACAATCAAGGTATCTAATAGTTCCATATTACATAGAAAAATATCGCAATCTTTATGTTACATGGCTTTGCACGGCTTGCGTTCTTTGCTGGGCGTACTGCCAAACCGCTTTCAGATTACCGAATTGGGAATTGCGAATCGGGGATTGGGAATCGGGAATTGGGAATTGGGAATCGGTAAGCTTTCCGGCATTTCTTAAGCATTTTTCTCGCAGGTTGTGGATGAGAACCTCTGCCCACCTCCCCGTCTCCCCGCCTCTCCATCTCGCTTTTGTCTCCGCTGGGTCTGGTTTAAAAAAAGAGCATCTGCTCTAATTAAGGTATATTCCCAAAAATACTATTTCTTTAAAATTTTTGTATTATAGGGAACAGCGCCAAAAATTGCACCGGGAAACGCAGCCGTAAACTGTGCAAAAAAATTGGAGTGGGTTAAACTAACTTTAGGAAAATTTTAGAGCTTAACTTGCAAGTCCGCACACCCCTTTGAACAGATGGGGTTTCAGGCCCTAATCAAAAGACATAGTTGACCAGCTATCGTCTTAACTGATTAGGTTATCAAAAATATGCGTGTAAGCTCAAGCTGCTATGCGATCGCGCGTGAAATATTTGAAACGGTAATTGTTCCGTTGAAAGTAGATCATCAAAGTACCAAGTGACCAAGTAGCCCCGTGTAGGAATAATCAATATTCAAGGCGGTTAAAACTGCCTGATGCGTGCTGCCTCGATCGGTCTACTCACATCTTGCACCCTTCTCGATTAACAGGCTTTCCGGCCTGTTCCACATTGAAAATGGTGCAACATATGAGTCTAAAGACACGAGGTTTCCATAATACTAAGCTTTTCTCATGAAAAAATACCCATGCAGGAAGTTATCAACTCGTTTCAGTCTTTTTTCTCTAACTCTGTTGATGCTTTCCTAGAGTGCGATCGACAGCAAAAGTACCTATCGATCAATCCTGTCGCTGCTGCTTGGATGGGATTGGAGCCTGCTGAAATAGTCAACCAAACTAATCAGCAATTATTAAAATTATATCCCAATAATGCTGCTGTCAAAAATATAATCTCGCAGATTGATTCTTGCCTGCAACAAGTATTTATTACCGGGGAAAAACGGCTGGCAATTCATGAGGTGACGACGGCAGACGGCGGGATTAAAATTTACGAAACTGCTTATACGCCAGCGGTGGATGCCTCTAGCAAGCAGATGCGGGTTTTGGGCGTCGGTAGAGATATCACCCGGCATTACCGCTGGCAGCAGCAGAAAACTCAACAGTTACGCCGATCGAACCATTTACTGTGGTTGAATGCAGCTAACAGTCCGCTGGCAATGGTAGGCTGGGATGAAGATTTTCGGATCGTTCAGTGGTCGAAACGCGCCGAGGAAATCTTTGGCTGGACATCCGATGATATGATGGGCAAGCAGTTCGGCGACTTGGCTTTGGTTTGCGAGGAAGATAGAGAGAGTGTAAGCGCGATCGAGCTGGAACTAGCCACCGGCAACGGCAATACTTCAATTAACCGCAACTATACTAAAAGCGGACAGGTAATTTGGTGTCGCTGGTTCAACTCGATTATTCGCAGCGGCGACACTTTTACCGTGCTTTCTTTGGTGGAAGATATCACCGATCGCAAACGGTTGGAAGCAGAAAAAGCCCAAGCTTCTCGCCTCACAGCAATGGTAGCCGATGTCGGTATTGCCCTCACCAAACACCCTCAAGATATCCTGCTTCCCTGCTGCGAGGCAATGGTGCGGAATCTTGATGTCGCTTCTGCTGAAATTTGGACTTTCAACTCTCAACAGAATGTTTGGGAATTGCAAGCAGCATCGGAAATATACAGTCGCACAGACGATCGCGCTAGCTTTATTGAAAATAAGGTTAACTCGATCGCCCAACAGCAAAAACCGGAATTTGACTGCGGATTTGAACTGAATAATTTTGGACTTCCAGAGGAAGAATCCGCGAAATCAAAAGACGTACACAGTTCCGAAGTAGCACTTCTCAACACCAGCCAAAAGCCGACAAATTGCCCAATCCCCAAGCAAATTCTAACTTTCGCTGGCTACCCTTTGATAGTCGAAGAACGGCTGGTGGGAGTCATGGTAATTATCAGCCGCCAGCCGCTGACAGCACCTTTTCAGGAAACTTTAGCATCGGTTGCCGATGTCATCGCTTTAGGCATCGAACGCAAGCGTGCCGAAGCTGAATTAAAATCAGCTAGAGGCTTTCTCAATTCCGTAGTAGAAAATCTGCCGGTGGGAGTTTTTGCTAAAGATGCTTCTTCGCTGAAATTTGTGCTGTGGAATAAAGCGGGAGAAACGATCGCAGGTGTTACCTCTCAAGAGGCGATCGGCAAAAATGACTACGATATTTACCCCAAAGAACAAGCTGATGTTTTTACTGCTCAAGACAGAGAAATATTGACCGGTCATCACAATCAGTCTACTGTTAAAGACATCGCCGAAGAGCCGATCCAAACTCGCCACAAAGGTATGAGAATACTGCACACCCGCAAAGTGCCAATTCTCGACGCCACAGGCCGTCCTCAGTACGTTTTGGGGATTACTGAAGATATTACCGAACGCAGGCAGGTAGACGAAAGCGTGCGCCTCTACGACCAAATTGTCGAGAATATGCAAATTGGTTTGTACGTCTACCATTTAGAAAATATAGACGATGACAGCACTCTCAGGGCGATCGCCTCCAATCCTGCAGCTACCCTATTTACCGGATTAGAAATGGCTGATGTTTTGGGAATGACAATCGACGAGATTTTTCCCCAACTGCGATCGAAAAACATTCCCCAAGCATTTGCTTCGGTAATTCGCACCCAGAAAGCCGTAGAACTTGAAGATATTGACTGCGATGAAGGCGGCCGCATAACTCGCGCTTTTTCTATTAAAGCTTTTCCATTACCCAACAACTGTGTCGGTGTTGCTTTTGAAAACATTACTGCTCGCAAGCGCCTAGAACTAGAACTGCAGGCTTCTTTGGAAAAAACTGAACGTTCCGAACAACTCCTACGCACAGTAATAGACAAAACCAGCGACTGGATTTTTGCCAAAGACAAAAATTTTCGCTATATTCTGGTCAACAGGAGTTTCGCTCAAGCGATCGGTAAAACAGTAGAAGAAATCATTGACAAATCCGATTTAGAGTTAGGATTTTCAGAAGATATCGTTTTTGGGAATTCCGCCCAAAATATCCGAGGATTCCGCACAGACGACTCTGCTGTACTGGCCGGCGAAATTATCCACAATCCCTGCGATCCGGCAACTATTGCTGACGGTTCAGTACATATTTTTGATACCCAAAAACTTCCCCTGCGCGACGCTGAAGGTAATGTATTTGCAGTGCTAGCTTTCGCTCACGATATTACCGAACGACATGAATCGGAAGCAGCTTTGCGTAGAAGTGAATCAAGATTTAGGTCTTTAGTTGCTAATATTCCCGGAGTTGTTTATCGCTGGCAGTGCGATTTTTCGACTAATTTTATTAGCGATGCCGTTTACTTATTAACCGGCTACCCGGCGGCAGATTTTATTTGGCTTTTGGACAGGAGAGGCCGGACTTTTGCTAGCATTATTTATCCGGAAGATTTGGCAAAAGTAGAAGCAACTATTCGGCAAGGCATAGAAAACAAAGAGTCTTATAACTTGGAATACCGCTTGCTAGCAGCAGACGGCACGGTTAAATGGCTGTGGGATAAAGGTTCTCCTGTGTTCGACGCTGAGGGAAACGTTTGCTATTTGGACGGGGTAATTTTTGATATTAGCGATCGCTACTACGCCGAGGAAGCATTGCGCCAAAAAACTTTAGAGTTAGAAGCAGTTTTTCGCGCTTTGCCTGATTTGTATTTTCGACTAGATGCTGACGGTATTATCGTGGATTATTTGTCAGGAACTTCTTCGAGTTTATACCTACCTCCCGAACATTTTATGGGTCAACGAATAACAGACATATTGCCACACAATGTCGCCTGCCAATTTGCCCAAGCAATCTTTGAAGTTTCCGAAACAAGAAATTCAATCGATATAGAATATTCGCTTTCCATGTCGGAAGGAGAAACAACTTATGAAGCCCGACTGTTGCCGTTTAATTCAGATCAGATTATTATTCTAGCACGCAATATTACCAAGCGCAAACAAGCCGAAGCTCAATTAAAACATAAAAATCGCCAGCTAGAGCAAACATTGAAACAATTAGGCAGGACGCAAGCTCAACTAATTCAAGCGGAAAAAATGTCGGGTTTGGGACAGCTAGTGGCGGGAATTGCTCACGAAATCAATAATCCCGTCAGTTTTATTTACGGTAATATCACTTACGCTAGTGAGTATGCCAAAAACTTGCTGGAACTGTGTAGTTTGTACCAAGCACACTACCCGGAACCTGTTGCTGTTATCCAAGATTTGGCAGAAAAAATAGAACTAGAATTCATGAAAGAGGATTTCCCGCACCTGCTGAATTCAATTCAAACCGGAGCCGATCGGATTCGCCAAATAGTTCTGTCTTTGCGTAACTTTTCCCGCCTGGAAGAATCAGATCTTAAGCGTGTTAATATTCACGAAGGAATAGACAGTGCTCTATTGATTTTGCAACACAAGATTAAAGAAAATGGCCGAAACCGTCATATTCAAATAGTTAAAGAATATGGGGAATTGCCCCAGATACAGTGCTACGTGGGACAGTTAAATCAAGTGTTTATGAATATTTTAAATAATGCTGTTGATGCTTTAGCAAATGTCAGGAATAGGAAGTTGGAATTAGCGAGTTATTCGGAAGATGAACGGCAAGATTTGGCTGGTTTACCTTTAACTTGCGACACATTGCCCTGGATTCGGATTCGCACGGATGTGTTGGAGAACAATCGGGTGGCGATCGTAATTTCAGATAACGGGTATGGCATGGTAGAGTCTGTTAAGTGTCGGGTATTTGACCCGTTTTTTACTACTAAACCAGTAGGCAAAGGTACAGGTTTGGGACTGTCTATCTCCTATCAGATTGTGGTGGAAAGGCACGGAGGGACGCTGCAGTGCATTTCCGCGCCGGGAGAGGGAACTGAATTTGCGATCGAGATTCCAATTCGGCAGAGGTAATGAGTTATTGGTAATTGGTAGTTGCACGAGAAAAATGATAATCTAATTAAAGGTTCTAAAAGTCAGGAATATTAGCATGGTATACAAAAGCATACATACTTCTAGTGCCGTTGCAAAACAAATTAAAGAAGAAGAAGATGATGATTCCTATGTTGACTATTTTTATGACGATCAGGGGGCTCCGCCGGGAACTCTCGACTTAGAACCAGATGCGCCGCCTCCGGAGATTGTATTAATTGACTATTGCGACACAGCAGCTACTCGCGCCCACTTGGCAAATCCTCAAAAAGCTGCTGCGTATTTAGATACAGCATCTGTTTCTTGGGTTGATATGTTGGGATTGGGAAACAAAGAAACTTGGCGGCAAATGGCCGAAGTATTTAATTTGCACGTAATGGCTCAGGAAGATGTAGTTAATGTTCCCCAGCGACCGAAAGTTGTAGACTATGAAGAACACATTTTAATCATTGCTTGGATGGTGATGCTGCATCCAGAATCAGATACTTTTCATAAAGAACAAGTAAGTTTGATTTTGGGCAAGCATTACCTGTTAACTGTTCAGGAAGAACCGGACTATGATTGTTTTGAACCAGTGCGCGATCGCATTCGTAAAGGACAAGGCATGATTCGCAAACACGGAGCAGATTATCTGGCTTATACTTTGTTAGATTCGATTATAGATGGATTCTTCCCTGTATTAGAAGTTTACGGAGAGCGCATTGAAGAATTAGAGGATGAAGTGGTGGTGAACCCCACCCGCAAAACCCTGGAAAAAATATATAAAATCCGCCGAGAATTGCTGACTCTGCGCCGCGCCATTTGGCCACAGCGGGATGCAATTAATGTTTTGATTCGAGATAGCAGTGATTTGATTAGTCCAGAGGTGCGAATTTACCTGCGGGACTGTTACGATCACACGGTGCAGGTGATGGATATGGTGGAAACCTATCGAGAGTTGTCTTCGGGTTTGATGGATGTTTACTTGTCTTCGGTTGGTAATAAAATGAATGAAATCATGAAATTGCTGACGGTGATTTCGAGTATATTTATTCCTCTAACCTTTGTGGCGGGAGTATACGGGATGAATTTCAATACAGAGAAATCGCCATTGAATATGCCGGAACTGAATTGGTATTTTGGCTATCCGCTGTGTTGGGCGGTGATGGTAGGAATCGCCTCTGGTTTAGTTTACTTCTTCTGGCGGCGCGGCTGGTTTGATAATTTTTCTACTATCAAAGATGACTCATTAAAGTAACCGAATTGAAGATTTCAGATTGGGGATTAAAGATTGAATAATTCAAAATCCTGTTAGGTAAAAAGGTTTCCTGCCCCTAGTTGAATCCGTGCGATAAATCCTTGGATGATAATTGCCAACTTTTGTGCCCCCTGATTCATCAGTGAGTGATTTTAAGGGAGTTGCAGGGAAATTTAATTGTTGGGCGGGCTTTCGGGCCCACGGTACAAGAGTTTGAATAAACTGAGATGTTGCACCATTCTCAAGAACAGGCAAGATGCCTGTTCCACAAAAAATAAACTTGATTGTGGAACAGGCATCTTGCCTGTTCATAAAAAGCTTATTGACAATAGTGCCAGATGTGAGAATAAACACAAATGTCCAAGTTAAGTGGGCGACAAGTTAAAATATTCAATCTCAAATCCCAAATTGATTGACGAACGATCGCGTACAATAAATCTGGGGAAAAAGTAGGCGCAGGCGGTTGCGGATTAGCGAAAGCTTGTCTGAGGAAAGTCCGGGCTCCCGAAAAACCAAACTTGCTGGGTAACGCCCAGTGCGAGCGATCGTGAGGATAGTGCCACAGAAAGATACCGCCCCCCATTTGAGATTTGAGATTTGAGACTGGAGATTGAATCAAAAATCAAGCCTCGAAAATCGCCAAGTGTTAGGGGGTAAGGGTGCAAAGGTGCGGTAAGAGCGCACCAGCAGCATCGAGAGGTGCTGGCTCGGTAAACCCCAGTTGGGAGCAAGGTCGGAGGGACTATGGTTGGTTTTTTACCAGTTCCGTTTTTTGGTACTGCTTGAGGCGTCTGGTAACAGGCGTCCCAGATAGATAACTGCCCTCGACAACTGCTTGCAGTTGAGAGAACAGAACCCGGCTTATGTCCGACTTTTTCCCCACCCAAATTTGGGTAAGGTGCTTAGGGCAGATTTGTCAAGGTGTAGTTAAGGTGTTGGCGTCATCGTAACCGTTGAGCTTTATTCTTGATATGTTATTTATTGCTAATAATTTATCAAATAAAGAAGATTGATCGATCGCCAGAAGCAGAGATTTCCAGCGTTTGAGGCACTTCTTCACCACCTTGACAGAGCGGACTATAAGCACCAGGAGGACTATTTAGTTTTTTAATAAAAAGCTTTTTAGTGATATGAATCTGATATACCATTTTCAAAAAGTCATGCAACTTTATACAATATCCAAGCCCGGATAGTCATCCGTAATTCGCAATTAATTATAAAATCTAAAATCTAAAATCTAAAATCTAAAATGGTATGATTTATCCGGGTCGCCAAAAGCAACTTGAAACAGTAATTCAAAAATTGGGACTGCCAAAGAATGATGCGATAAAATGGCATCTCCTCGATTTAGCTTTGACTCATGCGAGCGCGTCAGCTAAGGCAAATTACGAGCAACTAGAGTTTGTCGGTGATGCAGTGGTGCGGCTGGCTGCGTCGGAATTGTTGTTTGAGACTTATCCTGACTGTACAGTGGGAGAATTTGCTGCTATTCGATCGATCTTGGTGAGCGATCGCATTCTTGCTAAAATCGCTGAAAGTTACGGGTTCGATCGCTATTTAATTGTTTCCAGCAGCGCCGCCTCGGACAAAACAGGCGCTGAACCCCGACTGGCCGATGCTTTGGAAGCGGTACTGGCTGCGCTTTATTTGAGTACCCAAAGCTTAGAATTAATTCGCCCTTGGCTAGATTCTCACTTTCAACGCTTAGCGACAGAAATCCGCAGCGATCCGGCCCGCCAAAACTACAAAGCTGCTCTCCAAGAGTTGACTCAAGGCAAATACAAAACTTTGCCCAAATATAGCGTGCAAGAAACCGGGACAGTGCAGGGGGGGGAGGATCGTTTTACCGCAGAAGTTCTCATTCAGGGAAAGTTGGTAGCAGAGGGAAAAGGTCGATCGATCAAAGCGGCGGAACAAGCAGCGGCTCAGGCAGCTTTTAATAAATTAGTTAATAGTCAGTAGTCAGTTGACTGTTGACTGTTGACTGTTGACTGTTGACTGTTGACTGTTGACTGTTGACTGGTGTTATCAGTTATTTGTTATTTGTTAGCTGCTACCAATAACCAATAACCAATAACCAATAACTACTGCCAACAGTCAACAGTCAACAGTAATTTTTTTGAGTTAAAACATAGATAATAATAACAAAATATGCTATAATTGCTGTGCGATTTTTGAAATTATAATCAATGAAAATCGGAATAGCTGTATTGGGTGCAGGTCGCTGGGGAGTTAACCTAATTCGCAACTTTCTCGAACATCCCAACAGCCAAGTTTTAGCGGTGGTAGACCCGAATCGAGATTCATTGGCGGCCGTTCAAAAACAGTTTAATCTCGATGCCTCGGTGATTCTAGCTACCGATTGGTCTCAAGTGCAAGCCTTGCCGGGACTGCAAGCTGTGGCGATCGCTACTCCAGCTTCCACACACTATACCCTCGCAGCAGCAGCGCTGAAACAAGGCTACCACGTCTTAGCAGAAAAACCCCTCGCCATCAACCTCACTGAAGCAATAGAACTCTGTCAATTAGCCGAAAAACAGCAGCGGCAACTCTTCGTTGACCACACTTATCTGTTTCATCCAGCAGTCGATCGAGGCCAAAGAATTATTCAACAGCATCAACTCGGAAAATTGCGCTACGGTTACGCCCAGCGCACCCATTTTGAACCGGTGCGCCATGACGTTGATGCCCTTTGGGACTTGGCAGTTCACGATATCGCTATTTTCAATACTTGGTTGGAACAAACGCCAATTGAAGTAAGGGCGATCGGCACTGTTTTTCCGAAGGAAGAAGGAATAAATCAAGAAGCAGCAGAAATTGAAAATCAATTTTCTCCTTCACTGCTGACTACTAATCCTGCAGAAAAACTAGCAGATTTAGTTTGGGTAACGCTCACCTATCCCGACGGATTTCAAGCATTTATTCATCTGTGCTGGCTAAATCCCGACAAACAACGGCGCTTAACAGTTGTTGGCAGTTTGGGAACCTTGATTTTTGACGAAATGTCGCCAGAAACTCCCCTGATTGTGCAGCGTGGCAATCCAGATTGGGGAGGCGAAGAGAATAACTCTTTTGAAAGTGCGTTAGCGAAGCCCGCCCCTACGGGGGCTACGCCAACGAAGAGGATCGCGCCGCAGCCAACAAGCCTCAGACACCGCGAAGTGTTGAGTTTAGAACAAGTAGAACCGCTGAGGCGAGTGTGCGATCGCTTCCTCAACTGCGTGCAAACAAATACCCCCTGTCTTACCTCTTCCGGCTCCGCCTCCGTCGAATTAATCCGCATTCTCAGCACTTTGAGCAAATCCCTCGAACTCGGCGGACAGCCCCTAAGACCATTTTAGATTTTAGATGTTAGATGTTAGATGTTAGATTGGGAAAATCACTCCTCAACTTTTGAAATTTCCCTTTTCCGTTACTAAGTCGGGGCTGTGAAAATAAAAACTTGACTGCTGATTGACAGGCAAAGAAATCATCACCGTAGTACCTTGATTCACGCCCGCGCTGTGCAGGGTAATGCTTCCGATCATAGATTCCATTATCCTTCGCGAGATAGCCAAGCCCAAACCGTTACCGCCAAACTTGCGAGTTGTAGAACCATCAGCCATCACAAAAGGTTGAAACAATTTCTGCTGGTGCTCGGGATCGATACCAATTCCCGTATCTTTAATTGTCACCACCACCCAATCGCTTTGACCGCTGGGACCCGTCATACTTTCCCCACTGCCGTTAAAACTACCAGAATTAGTCCTCGACTCTACCCGCACAGATATATTAATGCTGCCCGACTCTGTAAACTTAACGGCATTGCTCAAAACATTTAAAAACACCTGTTTTAGCTTCTCTGGATCGGCATGAACAATAATCGGATCATGAGGAGCTGGCAAACTTAACTTCAAGCCTTTTTCATCGATTGGAGTCGCTTGCAAATCAATCGCGTCTTCAAGTACCTGAGTAATATCAACTACTTCTAACATCATGGAGAACGTGCCGGATTCTATTTTAGCAATGTCCAAAATATCATTAATAATATTGAGCAATTGCATTGACGAGTCGTGGGCCCGCTGTAAAAATTCCATTTCTTCATCTCGGTCATCGCAGTAGCCGTCCCGCACAATTTGAATAAAACCAATAATCCCGTTGAGCGGCGTTCTCAATTCGTGAGAAATATTGCCCAAAAATTCATTTTTTAATTGATTGGCAACTTGCGCTTCCTTGGTTGCGACTTCCAATTCTTTGGCCCTGGATCTGAGACCCTGCACCATGCTGTTTAGTGCTTCTGATAGTTGATTGAATTCCCTAATTTGGAAATTTTGTGGCACTGTCTGCGACGCTTCTGTATCTACTTTCATCGCGTAGTCTCTCAGTTTTTCCACAGGACGCGCCAAGTCGCGAGACAGATATAAAGTCGCGATGATACTAGCAGCAACCAAACCTACAATTAAATTAAATAAAACTTGCTGAATTTCTTCCAAACCCGACAGAGCGTAATCTAAACGAGAGACAGCTAAAATAATCCACTTGCTGTTCTCCTGTGTAGTTGAAGGACTCGGGATAGCGGCGTATCCTGCTAGCAACTCTACACCATTTCTTTCAAAGGAAAATAGGTGGAGAAAAGCTGTTCCGCCGGCGATCGCCCTTCTGACAATACTTTTTAGTCGAGCGGCATCTGCCTCTTGGTCAATATTGCGGCCCACGCGATTGATATTCGGGTGCGCCAAAATCGTCCCATCTTGGTCGATCGCCACCGTATAGCCGGCTAAAGAACCCTTGGGAGCGCTGGTTTGCACAGGCAATGCCGACTGCAAACTCAAAGCATAACTCAACTGCAGGGTATTGCCCCGACGAATGTAAACAGGAGCGCTCAACACCAAACTCGCTTGGCTATCGGAGCCTTCTTTACCCGCATCGGGAAAATCCTCAGCCCCCAAAGCCGCCTTCTGATCGTTTGCTGTCCCCTGTCGCTGCGGAGGTAAGGACAGACTGATGTAAACGCTCTTGTCGTCCAGCAGCGTTTGCTGCTGCTGTACGGGTGGCCAAAATTTGGCCGGCAACGACTGAATCGGCTGTTGCCCGCAAGTGCTTGCTATCACTTGATTTGTCTTTAAATTAGTCAATTGCAAGCAATCAACCTGCGCTGGCAACCGCTGCCCTAATTGGGCGATAAACTTTTGATAATCCTTCGGATCTACCGACTGCAACATCGAGCTTTCCGAAGCGCCGATCAGATTCGACTTCAGCGATTTCGCCCACTGTTCAATAGTGTCTGCTTTTCTGACTGCACTTTCTGTCAAGTTTTGACGAGCAGTTTCCAGAAGCGTCGAGCGTGCCTTGCGATAGGTAACATACTCCCCCACCAGTAGAACAGGTACGCTGAGCAACAAAATCCGCGACAGTAAAATACGGCGAAAGGAGGATTGACCTAACTTAACCATAGGAAATATCTAAATTAAGGTGCAACACCCAACAGCGACCATTACAGTGAAATAAACCAGACCGAAAGCATGAATCTGTCTAGGGGGCTCTGCTGACTGGACAACACAGCTTCAGAACAACATTTAAACACAATTATAGAAGCCACTGTAGTAATCTCGATTCTAAGTGTGTGGACTAAAAGATGCTCAGCAATTTGTTGGGCAAATGCCTGTGATTTCGGTCACACTTCCCTTCTCAATTCTCGAAGCGAGTGACACCCGATCGCCCAGGTGCCTATTTTTCAGGCTGCAAAAAGCATCGGGTGGACATACCGCAGTGGCTTGAAGCTAGAATCGCATAGATGCACTCGCCCCCAATTAACAGGCAAAAAGTTCGGTTTCCGGCTAGTGTACAGAGATCATTCTTGCTCGATCGGACTTTTTCTTTCCCAAGGCCTTCGAGAGATGGGCCAGAGATGGGCGATGCGAGATTTTGCACCCTGTCAAATATTTCTTTTGCCATCCGATTGATTCAGTGACAATAATTCACCTGTCAAACAAAAAGAATGAGACGATCGAGCTGCCGATCGACTCTGACAACCCTAATGTGGGGAACCTTGGCCCAAACAGTGCACCCACGCTCCGTAAATTCGCGGTCTCGGCAATAATCTCCATAGCTTAATCGATGAAAAAAAACTTTAGCAATTATACGTATTATTACACAAACAACCGTCCGAGATATCATCACGCTTATTTGATATCTCCCCTTTTAGAAATGCTGGCGACACTTCAGCATACCAGCAAGACAAAACTCCGAGTTTTGGATCTCGGCTGCGGCAATGGCAGCCTCAGTCACGTTATCGCAGAGCACGGCTGCGAAGTTGTCGGCGTTGACACTTCTGCGCCCGGAATTGCCATCTCCCGTCAAAGTTTCCCCGATTGTCAGTTTATCCAAGCAGATATTTACGACCTTCCAGATATCGATATTCTGAACTCATTTGATGTTGTCTTAGCTATTGAAGTAATCGAACACTTGCTTTATCCTAAAGAACTAGCAAAAACTGCAAAAAGATGCCTCAATCCGGGAGGAAGACTAATTATTTCCACACCCTATCACGGCTATTTAAAAAATCTGGCTTTAGCGGTTTCTGGCAAACTAGATCCACATTTTACCGTTCTTTGGGATAACGGTCACATTAAATTTTTTTCAGTAGAGACGCTGACCAAGTTATTAACATCTGAAGGATACACGGACATAAAATTTAAATTTGCTGGTCGGTGTCCCTATCTTTGGAAATCAATGTTATGCTCTAGTAAGTTCTCGCCACAAGCGGAGAAATCATGAGTTTTGAGGGGTGATTTTTCAGCCCATTAATTTCTCTGAATAAACGACCAGCCCTCATGAAAAGTAAAAGATAACTTTTATGGTGAAAGGGTGAAACAAATAAAATGACGGTCGGCGTTTGGATCTTAGGCGATCGACTTTGGCAGAACCAAGCTGCTATCAACTGCACCGATGATAAATCTTCCCTACTGGGATTTCCTAGCGCGCCACCGGGACAAACTTCAGTCGATCGGTCCCATGAGTGTTCTCTTAGCCAATCTCGACAAAATGCCGCCAACAGAATTGGCAACCATCCGGCAACAAGCGGCAGAGTGGCACTTAGGAAGTCATTAGTCAGTAGTCAGTAGTCAGTAGTCAGTAGTCAACAGTCATTAGTTATTTGCTATTTGCTACCAATGCCCCATGCCCTGTTTGGCCGATGCCCGATGGCCTGTTTGGCCGATGGCCTGTTTGGCCGATGCCCCATGCCCTTTGCAATTCTTATTTTTTCCCTGACTTTTCCCTAAACATTCCACAGCGTTTCCACAGGCAAGTCTGAGGTTTTCCACAGATCCGACAAAGTTTTCCACAGAAATTAACGGCACGGTAGCATCTTGCTGCGGAATTGGGGATTTCCTTAACTTGCTGGCTAATTACTTATAAACCCCCCACTACATAAAGATATGTAACAAAAAATGCCCTAAAAAGCTTATTATTTGGTAAACCTTTTTTTTATCTAAAGGACTTTGTAATATTTCGCAACATTGACAAACCCACCCCCTCATAGCGCACAATGATGCGACCGACCTAAAAAAAAGCGCTCTGATTTCGGCTGTGCCTGCACCTGTATCCGGCCGAAGGGGGGGTTCTGTTTTCAATTTATTAGCGAGACTAAAAAAAATGATCAACCCAACAGTCAGTATTTTTGCTGAAATTCCCGAAACGCTGCACGATTCTCTCAAAACTTACCTGGAAACCCATCCCGAATGGGATCTAGACCGAGTATTTTGCGCCGCCCTGTCGCTGTTTTTGTTGCAGAATGCCGATAGCGGTACGCCTGAAGCTTCGCGCAGTTATCGCCAAGCTGCGAGAGTTTATCTCGAAACTCTGTTTCAATCTCCTCAAGACTTGCACAGCAACAATGTAACTCCCTCGTCTTAAAGGATCAGGGGAGAGGGGGAGACGCGGTTTCTGGCAAGGATTTTAGTGGACCGAGAGGGCGCGCACTACCGAGGTGGCAACTTCAGCTTAAAATCCCTGAGAACTATCGCCTATAGCTTAATGCAGAGCCCCATTGCATCTCCCTTAAGAAGCAGGCCGGTTTCATTCTCAGGGAAATCATCGTTTTGTAGGGGTAAGCTGCTGTGCATCTAATTTTACAGTCAATTTTTCTACAATTATTGTGGGACGGGCATCTTGCCCGTCTCTGTATTGAATTTAGATGCGTAGCAGCTTAGGAATGGAATTAAATAACTTCCACAAGTTTGTGGGACGGGCGGGACGCCCATCCCACAATAACAATTAAAATTGTAAGTTATTTAATTCGCGATGCTTAGTGCCCCCATGCCTACCCCCTCCACGGACGAGGGAATCGGTGTTTCAAATATCGGGGCAACCACGGGGAGTAGGGGTCGGATTGCCCCTACAAGAGAATGAAAAATCCCCCCGGACTATCAGGGGATGCCGGGGGGATAAACTGCCTTAATCGTCAAACAGTAGACGGGTAGTACATAAGACGCGCTTGTTTACACGCATGGTGCTTATGGCTGAAGACTACATCATGCCCATGCCGCCCATGCCACCCATGCCACCCATGCCGCCCATGCCGCCCATGCCGCCCATGCCGCCCATGCCGCCCATGTCGCCCATGTCGCCGCCGGCTTTTTTCTTCTCGGGTTTTTCGACAATCACAGCTTCAGTGGTCAACACCATACCAGCAATGGAACCGGCATTTTGCAAAGCCGATCGCACCACCTTAGCCGGGTCAATAATCCCAGCCGCAATCATATCTTCGTACACGTCGGTGAGAGCGTTGTAGCCAACGTTGAACTCGCTCGCCCGCACTCGTTCGATGACGATCGAACCTTCAACGCCGGCATTATCAGCGATTTGACGCAAAGGTGATTCCAAAGCTTTCTTCACCAAGTCAGCGCCTACTTGTTCTTCGGTGTCTAAAGTATTTCTGATCGCATCTATTTTGGTAATCAGGTGAATTAGCGTCGTCCCACCTCCGGCAACGATACCTTCTTCCACAGCAGCTTTAGTAGCGTTCAAAGCGTCTTCAATACGCAGTTTACGGTCTTTGAGCTCGGTTTCGGTAGCTGCGCCGACTTTAATTACAGCGATGCCGCCGGCGAGTTTGGCGATGCGTTCGGTTAGCTTTTCCTTGTCGTAGTCGGAATCCGTCGCTTCTAGCTGCTTGCGGATTTGCTCGATCCGTTTTAGCACGTCAGCTTTGTGTTCTTCGCCAGCAACAACGATCGTGTTTTCTTTGTCGATCGTAATTTTGCGGGCGGTACCGAGCATTTCTAGGGTTGCGGTATCGATGCTGAGTCCGACTTCTTCGGAGATCAGTTGACCGCCAGTAAGAACGGCGATATCTTGAAGCATAGCTTTGCGCCGCTCGCCAAAACCAGGAGATTTCGTTGCTGCGATGTTCAATACGCCGCGGGCTTTGTTGACTACCAGAGTTGCCAAAGCTTCGCCTTCAATATCTTCGGCGATAATTAGCAGGGGTTGACCGGTGCGGGCGATTTTTTCGAGAACTGGAATGAGTTCTTGAATCGAGCTAATTTTTTTGTCGGTAATCAGGATGCGAGCGTTTTCGTACTCAACTTCCATGCGATCGGTGTTAGTGACGAAATACGGAGAAAGATATCCGCGATCGTACTGCATCCCTTCGACAACTTCCAATTCTGTTGTCAGAGATTTCGACTCTTCAACAGTAATTACGCCGTCTTTGGTGACTTTTTCCATGGCTTGGGCAATCATGGCGCCGACTTCTTCGTCGTTACCGGCGGAGACAGTGGCGACTTGAGCAATTGCAGCCCCTTCGACGGGTTTCGCCAATTTCTCGATTTCCAGCACCAAGTGGGCGATCGTTTTTTCAATACCCCGGCGCAGCGCGACTGGGTTTGCGCCTGCAGCGACATTCTTCAAACCTTCGCGAATGAGGGATTGAGCTAGAACCGTTGCGGTTGTTGTGCCGTCGCCTGCGATATCTTTAGTTTTGGAGGCGACTTCTTGAATTAAGCGAGCGCCGGCATTTTCCAGGGGGTCTTCGAGTTCGATCTCCCTAGCAACGGTGATACCGTCGTTAACGATTTGGGGAGCGCCGTATTTCTTTTCCAATAGGACGTTCCGGCCTTTCGGGCCCAAGGTGATGCGGACAGCATCGGCGAGTTGATTGACGCCGCGTTCTAGTGCCCGCCGAGATTTGTCGCTAAATGCAACTATTTTGGTCATGTTTGTCTCCAATCACTTACATTAGCAAATTTAGCACTCTCTGAGGCTGAGTGCTAAGTTGATCGATTTTTGATTGTAGCGCGACTCAACGGTGTGGGGGATTGCGGGGACGGATTGGAGATTGGGGCGATCGTTCCGGGTGGCTAAGGACAGGGCATTGCCGTGTCCCCACATATCTCGTGTTCCCACAGATATAATGTGGTTTGTTACATATCGATATAATCAGGTTTTAGTTAATACCAAAACCTAATTTTGATGGCACGTTATCCCAAAGCAGAATTTTTATTAAAAATTTCTTAACTTGTGTTTTCGGTCATCTACCTTTCGATAGAGCTTCTCTTATTTTTCAAACTTCAACCTTCTATAGCAACACAACAGCCAAGACTATTAGGACGTTGTTAATTGCTGAAAACCTTGGGGAAGACTCCTTCTTCCTTCAGCATCCATCCGTTACATCCCGTACATTGCTCGTTGCCGAACCTTCTTCCTTCTTCCTTCTTCCTTCTTCCTTCTTCCTTCTTCCTATGGCTCGTTATTCTCGACTGCAAAAACTCGGCTCTTATATGCGCCCGCACTGGAAGCCAACATTCTGGGGCATTTTTTCGCTATTAGTTGTCAATGCTGTGGGCGTTTACATTCCCCTGCTGATTCGGAATTCAGTTGACACTCTGCAAATTGCGACTAAATTTGACCAAGTTTTCAATTTCGTGGCACTAATTCTGCTTCTCGCCTCAATTATGTGGGTGATTCGGATGGCGTCGCGGATTTTGCTGTTTGGCGTTGGGCGTCAAGTCGAATTTGATCTCAAACAGCAAATATTTAATCATTTATTAACATTAGAACCGTCTTATTTTGCAGCCAATACGGTAGGAGATTTAATTAACCGCGCTACTTCCGATTTGGACAATATTCGGCGCTTGGTGGGGTTTGCGGTGCTGAGTTTGGCGAATACGGCATTTGCCTATGCTTTGACTTTGCCGGTGATGCTGGGGATTAATGTAAGGCTGACACTGTTTGCGATCGCAGTTTATCCTTTAATGCTGGTTTTGGTACAGTTATTTAGCGACAAACTTCGCATCCAACAGTTAGCCGTGCAAGAGGAATTGTCGGCGATGAGCGATTTAATTCAAGAAGATATGAGCGGGATGTCCGTAATTAAAATTTACGCTCAAGAAGAGAACGAACGCCGAGCTTTTCGCAATTCCAATGCGAAGTTGCTATTAGCAAATTTAGAATTAGCAAAAACTAGAAACTTTATTTTTCCCCTGCTGGGCGGTTTGGCAAGCATTAGTTTGTTGGTGCTGCTTTCTGCTGGTGGCGGGGCAATTGCTAATGGCCAAATTAGCATTGGCGATTTTGTGGCGTTGCTGATTTATGTCGAGCGTTTGGTGTTTCCGACGGCGCTGTTGGGTTTCACAATTACTGCTTACCAGCGGGGAGAAGTGAGTGTCGATCGCATCGAATCAATTCTGACTGTGGAACCGCAAATTAAGGATGCTGCCGACGCAGTGGAACTGGCAACTCCAGTCAAAGGCGAAATTGCGGCTCGCCATCTAAATTATACTTATCCGGGTGCTAACACACCCGCGCTTAAAAATGTTGATTTTACCATAAAACCGGGCGAAACTGTCGCCATTGTCGGGGCGATCGGCTCAGGAAAATCAACTTTAGCTAATGCACTGCCCAGACTGCTGGACATCGCTCGGGGTCAGTTATTGGTAGACGGACAGGATATTACCGAGGTAAAATTGACAGAATTGCGTGGGGCGATCGCCTACGTTCCACAAGAAAGCTTTCTGTTCGGCACTACCATCAAGAATAACATCCGCTACGGAAACCCTTTAGCGGAACAGCCGGAGATTGAAGCCGCAGCAAAACAAGCGCAAATTCACGCCGAAATCCTCAACTTTCCGCAGCAGTACAAAACAGTTGTTGGCGAGCGCGGCATTACTTTATCGGGTGGACAGCGCCAGCGGACGGCACTTGCTCGCGCTTTGTTAGTTGACGCCCCGGTGTTAATTTTGGATGACGCTCTTTCCAGCGTTGACAATCAAACTGCTACCGACATTTTGCGAAACTTGGCAACGGGAACCGATCGCAAAACAGTAATTTTTATCTCGCATCAAATGTCAGCGGCGGCCAGTGCCGATCGCATTTTTGTGATGGAGAGAGGAGAAATAGTTCAGAGTGGCACTCACCTTGAATTGGTAGGGCAAACAGGGCTTTATCAGTATTTGTGGAACCAGCAAAAATTAGAGGAATTGCTGCATTGACAAGTAACAGATGCTTTGATTTATATCAAATCCGCTAGCTAGCATCGGAATTAATATTACCCACAGCTTTCGACACCGCGAGTGTCCCGTGTCCCTACAATTAATCCGTATAGGGACACAGCACTGCTGTGTCCTCTATATAATTCCGGTGCAACCGGAAACGAGATCATAGGATGGTGGGGAT
This sequence comes from Microcoleus sp. T3_A4, assembly GCF_036700465.1. Classification (NCBI taxonomy): domain Bacteria; kingdom Bacillati; phylum Cyanobacteriota; class Cyanophyceae; order Oscillatoriales; family Microcoleaceae; genus Microcoleus; species Microcoleus sp. T3_A4. The sequence continues at coordinate 106,728 of NZ_JAUBOY010000008.1, forward strand.
AAAGAAGCAAGCAAATTTATTGCCCACCGATTTTAATTAGCTACATTACTCAAGGGAATTTCTTCTTGTTGTTGAAATAATTTAATCGATTGCAGACTATCTGAAGCAGCATCCCAAAGAATGAATTGGAAGCAGTCAGGAATATCGCGAATTGTCAGTGATTTTGAATTAGCCAGCAGGTGAATATTAGCATTGTGACAAGCCCGAAGATTATAGTTAGGTATTCGCTCAGAGAGATGATGAATATTGTGGTAAGCAATATCAGCCGAAAACCAATTAAGAATAGTTGGTAATTTCAGATAACTGCTGCCTTCTATTGCGCCCAGCAGATAGTCCCAGCCCTCTGTTTTGTGGGCGTAGGAACCGTCAAAATTATGCTGTACAAAGAAAATACAGATAAATATCGCTGCAGAACAAGTCATGACAATTGAGTAAACACTCCAGAAAAAGCCAAACCCCAGTAAGTTGCTCAGATAAATCCAGCTACCAACAACACAAATATTGTTGAACAGTAAATCCCAAAATTCAGCCGTCGTATACCAATGTTTGGATTTATAAGAAGCAATGATTGCAAATAAACCCATGCCAAAATCTTTAGTTATACAAGCAAAAATATGTCTGATAAAACCAGTAATTCCCAATATAAGGGCGAGTCTTGGCTTAATAATTAGATAGAAAAAACCACCTGGAAAAAGCATCAATGGGTGTCTGAGTAACTGATAGATTTTTTGACTAGAGGGACTTAGCGTCGCAAATTGTTCAGTGGATATCAACGCCGAAGGGCCTCGGTACATATCCCAATTACCATTATGTTTGTGGTGATAAGCGTGCCCCCTCGACCAGGGGTACTGAGGAATCGCATTGATGATACCTAGCAGAAAACCCATAATGCGATTGACTTTTTTGGAACTAAAAAGAGAATAGTGCCCGCAATCGTGCATCAAAGAGAAACAACGTCCTGAAAAAAGTGTCATCAACACCATTATCGGCGGCAGCAGGAATACAGAAATGGCCGCAGATTTAAAGGCTAAAAACCATAAGAATATATAAGGAACCACTGTATTGAGTATTTGGCAAGTAGCTGTCAAATTGTTGCTCTTCATATAAGGAGCTAGCACAAAATCCGACTTTTTGATCGCGTTTTTCATTCAGTATATCTAGGGTGTGTGGATAAGTGCTTAGCTTACCATCAGGATAGGATTCGTATTTTTGGCAGTGTTTTATTGCAGGTAATTGGCTTAATTGCGGTTAAAAATTTGCCCCTACTTTACAAAATTGCTGATAATATTTAGTTCATTATATCCTCCTTGGGATGGTTTCGCCAAGCTGAAATTAATCCCAGCATTGACGTACTTGCTCATAACAAAGGGCAAGAGTAATTTCTAATTGTTGCAGAAAATCGATTTCTATTTGACCGTCATTTGTTAGCAGAATAATTTCTTGGGTGGGATGGTATGTCGCAATGATTTGAAGCAAAATTGAGATAGCGGATGGCTCTCTTGACAGTCGTTACAGATAATCTGTTAGCGATAATTCAGTTAGGAATTGCAAGTGATGCGGAACCGTAGGACTGTATAATCTCATCACATTTGCGGGACAGGGGCGGATTTACGCCGGACTTTCCCCGTTTCTTCCAAAGGTTTTTTTGTTGGAACCGATTTTTGCACATTTATGAGGTTATCACAACTCTGCTTTGTTTACAGAAAAAACTGTGAAGCCTGTCAGCCGCCGAACAAATCGCTGCACCGGAAGGCATGAATATCATTGGTTGGTTGGACGCCATTCAGTAATTTATGCCACTATTTTTGCTTGCATCGTCTGTGCCACACTTTACTGTACCGGGTTCTAGCCCAACTCGATCGCACGCTCAAAAGTTGGGCTACTCCCGAAAACTTGTGATTTGCGGGCTATAGGGGCGATCGACAAACCGCCCGCCCCGGAAACCAAAGCTGACACAACATCCATAACCGCAGAGGATTTTGGATCAACTCCTTGAGACGAGAATTTGAAGGACGATCGCAATTGCCTGCGTTTTTTGTGTTCGGAGATAGCTCGGATTTGCTACAATCTAATCGCACACGCGACTAGAAATGGATTATGACCGAACTATTAGATGAGCCGCTTTCTATTGAAATAGCGACTCGCATCAAAAGCAACCGTAAAAACTGCTTTGACAACGCTTGTAAAGCAGCATTAGCCACCGAGGGCGCAATTTATGTTCAAGGCTTTTTAGCTGTGCCGGGAGTGCCATATAAACCCATCGAATATAGCTGGATTGAACTCGACGAGCGAATTATTGACCCAACCTTTCCCCATCTCGGTTTCCTCGCTCAAGACATTCATTACTTCCCAGTCCAGCGCTTCAGCGTCAAGAAACTCAAAGCAATCCTAGAAGAATCAAAAGAAGATTATCCTGAAGACGACCCGCTGCCGATTTATGGCAATCAACCTTATGAATATTACGGCGATTTGATGTTAGGCGGTAGCGATTACCAAAATGCTTACGATTTGGCTGCTGCTAAATGCAGGGAATTGAACCAACCCAAAAAACAGGATACGAACTAATTCTAGACTTACCAAAAAATGGTTGGATGCGCCTATTATAGCAGTAAGGTACGCTGCACCCTACGTATAGAGGTTCAAGTAAGTGCTGAAGCTCGAAACCTCGAATAATGAAAAGCAGCCAATAACGGATCTAACTTTTGCTCCCACATTAAATCAGCCAACAATTTAGCCGTCACCGGAGCCAACAAAATGCCATTGCGGTAATGCCCCGTAGCCCATATCAAATTCTCCCAAGCACTAGCACCCAAAATCGGCAACTCATCAGGAGTAGCTGGCCGAAATCCCCACCAAAACTCCAGAATCGGATAATTTTGTAATGCGGGATATAACTTAATCGCTCCTGCTAGCAAACTTTGCATTCCCGCAGGCGTATTTCCCGGCGTGAAATCCACATTTTCGCTAGTTGCACCAATAATAATTCTGCCATCTTGACGTGGCACAATATAAATGCCAGTCCCGAATAAAACGGTTTGCAGGGGCTGGATAACTCCACAATCTTCTGGTACACATACTGACAGCATTTGTCCCTTTCTTGGAAAAACAGGAACATTCAATAACTGCTCAGACCAAGCGCCCGCAGCCAAAACATAACGGTCTGCTTGCAATTTTCCTGCTGTGGTTTCAATGGCCACAACTTGGTTTCCCTGCCGAATAATTTCCCCTGCATTGCCTTGAATAATCTCAATCTGCAATTCTTTAGTTGCGGCCTGAAGCGTCCGAAATAAAGCGCGGTTGTCTACTTGAGCGTCGTCAGGATACCACCAACCGCCAATTACTTCTTGACCCAATCCAAACTGGTGCTGGCGAACAGTATCTCTGTCCAACCATTGATAATTAAGGTTTGACAAAAGCGGCTTTTCTTGAGGCTCATTTTGACAAACTGGCGCGAGAATTCCCGATCGCCAATATCCCGTTTTCAATCCGGTAATATCTTCTAGCCGTTCCACCCAGGCGGGATACAGGGCGCGGCTTTGCAAGCACAAATCCAACATCGGACTGGGGGGAATTCGTTCGGCTTGCGGGGCAAGCATTCCAGCTGCAGCCCGGGTCGTCGGTTGTTTAGAATCGGCGGTGAGAACCGCGACAGATGCCCCTCGCAATTTCAGTTCTACTGCTAGCGAAAGACCAATTATTCCGCCGCCAATAATCAAAATATCTTTAGATGAATTCATTAACTTTTATATGGACTTTCTGGGTTTTTTAACCTCTCGGATTTCTTTATGGTAAGGTGCCCCGTGTGCACCTTACAGTTAGAATTCTTGCACAAGTCTTACAGATTATCTGGTAAGGCGATCGTCCTATCAGCCTTTCTTAACAAAAAATCTATCCTTGGGGGTTCCAGACAGTTTCAGAACCCTGACCCCAGAAACCGTCATATTTTGTCACCTTAATATCGCCTAAAACCTTGGTTTGGCAGGACAAACGGCGGTTGGAGGCGGGAGAATGGGGAGGAACCGAAAGTCGGGCTTTTTCGCGCCACTGGGGATCGGAAACTTCACCCTCGACAGTGACGGCGCAAGTGCCGCAAGTGCCGAGGCCGTGGCAGTTGATGACTTTGGCGTTGCCGTTGTAGAGATCGATGCCGTTTTTGAGCAATACTTCACGGAGATTGGCTCCGCGATCGCACTCAAATGTTTTTCCTTGCGCTTGTACCTTGACCACAGCAATTTACCCCAATTAGATTTATGTTAATTTTCCTATATATTATCGCATTAAATTCAAATAAATTCATCTAATATGGTAAGTGATATATTACCAATTTCTCGATCGCAAATTCCCATGACAAATCGGCTCTGGATCTACGATACCACGCTGCGAGACGGTGCTCAGTGCGAGGGACTCTCCTTATCTCTCGAAGACAAACTGCGAATTGCTCGGCAGTTAGACAGTTTAGGAATTCCCTTTATTGAAGGCGGCTGGCCGGGGGCGAATCCTAAAGACGTACAATTTTTTTGGCGACTCAAAGAACAGCCCCTAACTCAAGCAGAAGTTGTAGCTTTTTGTTCGACTAGGCGGCCGGGAACAACGGCAGCTAATGATGAAATGTTGCAGGCTATTTTGTCTGCCGGTACTCGCTGGGTGACGCTGTTTGGCAAGTCGTGGGATTTGCACGTTATTGAAAGTTTGAAGACGACGCTAGAAGAAAATCTGGCGATGATTCGAGATACAATTGAATATTTGCGGAGTCAGGGAAGGCGCGTTATTTACGATGCCGAACACTGGTTTGACGGCTACAAACACAATCGAGATTATGCTATTAAAACTTTAGAAGTGGCCGCCGATGCCGGTGCAGAATGGCTGGTGCTTTGCGATACGAACGGGGGTACTTTACCTCACGAAGTCAGTCAGGTTGTTCGCGATGTTTTAGAATCTTTAGGAACTAACCGCGAAAAATATTTACAATTAGGAATTCACACTCACAACGACTCAGGAGTTGCGGTTGCTAATGCTTTGGCTGCTGTGAGGGAAGGAGTGAGGATGGTACAGGGAACTATTAACGGTTACGGCGAACGCTGCGGCAATGCCGATTTATGTTCCTTGATTCCTAATTTTCAGCTAAAGTTGGGTCATAATTGCATTGAAGACGAGCAATTAGTTAAATTAACTCAAGTAAGTCGATCGATTAGTGAAATTGTCAATCTAGCTCCCGATGATCATGCTCCTTTTGTCGGTCTTTCGGCTTTTGCTCACAAAGGCGGAATTCATGTATCGGCTGTTGAGAAAAATCCGTTAACTTACGAACATTTGGAACCGGAAAAAATTGGCAACAGGCGGCGAATTGTGATTTCCGATCAAGCTGGCTTGAGCAATGTTTTGGCGAAGGCGCGCACTTTTGGCATGGAGCTCGATCGCAAAAATCCTGCTTGCCGCCAAATTTTGGAAAAATTGAAAGATTTGGAAAGCCAGGGATATCAATTTGAGGGTGCTGAGGCTTCTTTTGAATTGTTAATGCGGGAGGCATTGGGAAAGCGCAAGCGCTTATTTGAAATCAAAGGTTTTCAAGTTCACTGCGATAAAGGTAGGGAGGAAACAGTTAATTCTTTAGCAACCGTGAAAGTGACTGTTAACGGTCAAGATATTCTGGAATGCGCGGAAGGAAACGGGCCGGTTTCGGCACTTGATGCGGCTTTGCGGAAGGCTTTGCGGAATTTTTACCCGGCAATTACTGATTTCAACTTAACCGATTATAAGGTGCGAATTCTAGACGGATGTGCGGGAACTTCTGCTAAAACTCGCGTGTTGGTTGAGTTTAGCAACGGTCAAGACCGCTGGACGACTGTGGGGGTTTCTGGTAATATTTTGGATGCTTCTTATCAAGCGGTTGTTGAGGGTTTGGAGTATGGTTTGGTCTTGGCAGATAGGGAGGCGATCGTTTTAACTGTGTCGAGTTATTAGGTTGACGGCGAAGAGAAGTTGCCTGAATATCGATGTTTAAATAGATACCAAGGGGAGCATCTCAATGAAAGCAGCCAAGTTAGAAGTTGGAGTTTTGAGGCAGGAGGCTCTCTTGCTGCGAGGCAGGAGGAAAGAGTCAGAAGGAAGGAGCCAGAAGAAGTGTTTTTACAAATATGAGATGCTCCCCTACTTTTGGGAACATCTCAATGAAAGCAGCCAAGTTAGACATTGGAGTTTTGACGCAGGAGGCTCTCTTGCTGCGAGGCAGGAGGAAAGAGTCAGAAGGAAGGAGTCAGAAGAAGTGTTTTTACAAATATGAGATGCTCCCCTACTTTTTCACCTCATTATTATTACCTTCCCCAACGATCGATCGCATTCCTTCGAGCGTAGCGGGAATGCTGCGCGGGTCCATAAACATCACCTTGCTGCTGTCGCTGGTGCCAATTTTTAGACCCATATCCAGATAGTTTTGAGCTAACAAAAATTGTAAAGCTTCGCGAGCATTGGGGTCATTTTGCAGAGTTTTGCCGATAATTTGCAAGGCCTCAGAGGTAGCTTGAGCTTTCAAAACCTGACTTTGGCGTTCTGCTTGAGCTTTCAGGACGATCGCCTTTTGTTGAGCTTCCGCTTCCAAAATAGTCGCTTTTTGGCGGGCTTCTGCATCCAAAACTTGCGCTTCAGCTTTACCTTTGGCGCTGTTAACTGCTGACTCGCGTTCGCCCTCGGATGTCAGAATTGCCGCCCGCTTCCGTCGATCGGCTGCCATCTGCAATTCCATCGATTCCTGTACAGTTTTAGAAGGGATAATATCCCGCAATTCTACCCGTGTTACTTTCACTCCCCAAGGATCGGTAACAATATCTAAATCTCTGAGCAATATTTCATTAATTTGAGAACGAGCAGTAAAGGTTTGTTCGAGATCCAGTTGACCCATTTCGGCGCGAATTTGAGTCAGCACCATATTTACCATTGCAGACTGGAGATTTTCTACTTTGTAACAAGCTTTTTCCAAGTCTACAATGCGCCAGTAAACCACAGCATCAACGGTGATGGAAACGTTGTCGCGGGTAATACAAGCTTGCGGAGGAATATCTAAGACTTTTTCCCGAATTGTTTGCTCGTACACGACGCGATCGAGAAACGGCTTGACAAAATTCAAACCGGGTTCCAGTCTCCTGCCACTGTATTTACCTAAAGTTTCCACCAGCGCTTCATTTCCCTGATTGATAATCTTGACGGAACCTGCGAGGGCTGAGCCGCCGAGTGCTAAAAAGACAAGTAAAAAAAATTGTTCCACGGTCGCCTCCTATAAATATTGAGTGTTGAGTGTTGAGTGTTAAATGTTGACTAAAGACTGATGGCTAACTACTAATTGTCTGTGATTCATTACGCATTTTTTTTAAGAATGCAAGAGATTTTCGGGCAAAACAATCAGAGTAGTGCCTTTCCGTCCCACGACAATTACGTTTTGGTTGGGGGGGATAGTGGCCTTCGTGTCTTCGCAGCGAGCTTGCCAAGAATTCCCCTCATAAATGACTCGGCCGGCTTCTCCGGGGGGAATTTCTGTTAAAGTTTTTGCTTCCTGAGAATCTGCGATCGCCCTTGCGGTGCCTTTTGGTATCAACCGCCGAGACAGCAGCACAAAAACTGTCGAAAATACCATCCACAGGAATATTTGTAAATTAACGTAAGGTAGAACTAGAGAGCATCCAGCTACCGCGAAGGCGCTCAGTCCCATCATAAAAGCGACAAAAGCAGTCGGGAGAAATAGCTCTGCCAAACAGAGCAATGACCCAGCTATCAGCCAAAGGAGCGTAGGAGTCAAGATCATAAAAAGAATAGGTGATACTATTTAGATCTTAGATTGGAAATTTAAGATTTAAGAATTGCCAACAACTGACTATGCAAGGGTTTGCGACTTGCAGCCCCTCAGAGCGATTTTTCGCGCAGCGGTACCAGGTTGAGGCTTCCATCGTACTCCAAGTCTGAGTTAAGTAACTTAAATTACAATTTAAGCCGGTGCAGACTGGCAGAAACTACAATTTCTAGGGGCCCAAAGGCAGTTAAGAAATTGATAGGGGCTAAAATCAGTTTATTCTCAAGCTCATGAATTTGGGCTGGCGAATCATATATCTTCAGAATGTTTTTACACAAACTATTTCGATATGATCAGCAGTTTCTCCGAACCCATTTATTGCCCGAATCTTAGCTGTCCCGATCCACGCAATACCTTTGGCCGCCAGCACTGTGCAGCGTGCGAAACGGATTTAATTTATCGCTATGTGTGGGTGGTGGGGCAAGCAGCCGAGGAAGTGCCGACGGGTAAGGTAATAGCCGATCGATACTTTGTCATTGCACCCCAAATCTGGCTCGACAGCCGTCCAGCTTTGCCTCCGAGCGTCCCGGAACAACTGCCGGATACGATTATGCCTTACCTGCATTTGTATCCCCAACGGCTGCATACGCCGGAAGTATACGGTTTTTGTTCCCTGGGGGAAGCACCGGAAGCGACAGAAGTGCTGTTGTTGCAAAATGTGCCCATCAATAATTTCGGCAGCCTGTATCCTTCTATTTTACAAGCTTGGTCTGGGACAACCGCCACGCGCCAAGTTTACTGGCTGTGGCAAATGCTCCAACTGTGGACGCCGCTGTCGGAACAGGGAGTCGCTTCGAGTTTGCTGGTACCGGAAAATTTGCGGGTGGAAGGTTGGCGGGTACGCCTGCTGGAACTGCACCGGGGCAATTTTGTACCGACGCTGCGGGATTTGGGAGATGTGTGGTCAGGTTTGGTGGAATCAGCGCAACCCGAGGTGCAGGCGAAACTCGGAGAGATTTGTCAGTTTATGCGCCGCAGCAGCATGAATTTCGACGCGATCGCCCTGGAACTAAACGATTTATTATTAGAACAAGCCGCTCAATTGCCTCTGCATTTAGAAGTAGTCGGCATGACTGATACCGGGCCACAGCGCTCCCAAAATGAAGACAGTTGCTATCCGGTTGCTGCTGATTTTCAATTTAGCAAAACTTCAGGGGGCGAGAAACTAATTCCTTACTTGACAATGGTTTGCGACGGGGTTGGAGGCCACGAAGGAGGAGAAGTTGCCAGTCAATTAGCCGTGCAGTCCCTGAAAGCTTTAATCCAAAATTTGCTCGCAGAAATTGCTCAACAAGAAGAATTGATGACGCCAACAATGGTCATCAAGCAACTTGAAGAAATAGTCAGAGTTGTGAATAATGTGATTTCCGCTCAAAATAATGAGCAGGGAAAAGAGTTGCGGCAACGGATGGGGACGACTTTGGTGATGGCCCTCCAGTTGCCTCAAAAAGTGAAAATTTCCGAGGATTTGCCCTCGAATAACAGCCACGAACTTTATTTAGTCAATGTTGGAGACAGCCGCGCTTATTGGATTGGCAAAAATTACTGTCACCGGCTGACTGTGGACGACGACGTAGCCTCAAGGGAAGTCCAGCTAGGACATTGTTTGTACTGGGAGACTCAACTGCGATCCGATGCGGGAGCCCTGACTCAAGCTTTGGGCACGCGGGATGCCGATTTCCTGCGCCCGACGATTCAGCGATTTATTGTCGAAGAGGAAGGCTTACTGCTGCTGTGTTCCGACGGTTTGAGCGACAACGACTGGGTAGAGAAATCTTGGGAGAATTATGGCCCAGAGGTGCTTGAGGGCAAAATGTCTTTGGAAGCGGCAGTTCAGTCTTGGATTCGTCTCGCCAACGAGAAAAATGGTTATGACAACACCTCCGTGGTAGCGACTCACTGTCGGATGTCGCCGGAGAGATTGGTACTGTTTGATCCGGCGGTGGCCTCAGCGCCGGCGTCAGCGCCAGTGTCAGCCTCGGTGTCGCTGCCGCCTTCCCTCGTCGCTGCGTCTCTCCAGAAGTCCGGGAGGATTCCAGAATCTCAGCTTTCAGAATCGTCCAAACAGTTGTTGTACCCCGAAACTTCCCCCGCCCCGGAACCAGTTCAAAAACGGCGCTCCAAGCTGCCGCTGCCCCTACTGGGGGTGTTGGGGCTGATATTAGCCGGCGGCGGTTTAGGTTTGTGGGTGCAAAGCCTCCAAAGCCCGCAGCCAGATCCCGCACAACTTCCACCACCGCCGGAAACTCCCGCCCCAAGTCCTTCGGAGAGTCCCTCGCCCGGGGCCGAGAGTCCCTCGCCGTCGCCCGAATCGACTCCTGCGGAAATTCCGCCGCCCGATAGCGAGAGTCCCTCGCCGTCGCCGGAATCGACTCCTGCGGAAATTCCGCTGCCCGATAGCGAGAGTCCCTCGCCGTCGCCGGAATCGACTCCTGCGGAAATTGCGCCGCCCGAAGAAGCGGAAACTCCTTTGCCATCAGCGGAGTAAGCGAGAGTCTCTCGCCGTCGCCCCAATCGACTTTTGAGCTTACAAAATAATGCTTCGAGCGTCGCAGCTCTCTACTATCCCAATTCGGGAAAACTTTTCCAGTGTAAATGGAATGATTTCTGGTAGAGGTTGTTGATTTACAGCATATTCCATGTAGATGTAGATCGCGAGAAACCGGGTTTTTTGAACAGAATCAGTAAGGATGCGAGAACTATAAAGAAACCTGGTTTCTGGGGTGTACTTCATAAACCTGGAATACGCTGTATATAAATCACACTTCACAGAGGAGCATCTCACTTTTGCAGCAAAGCTAGAAATTAAAGTTTTGAGGCAGAAGGAAGGAGCCAGAAGAAGTGTTTTTACAAATATGAGATGCTTCCATCACAGTTAATGATTTTGTATCATAGTCCGCTTGCAGAAACAAGATTGCTAAAAAGTCAGCCATCACTACAAAAAGTAGTTAAAAATGCTTAATAATCTCCATGCCGCTAACAATTAGCGATTAGGAACTAACAACATAAGCTTTTTTATATTGACCACGAATTTCTTGATGGTACCCGCCACGTGATTTATCCGTGGAATCAATCCCAAATCGAAAATCGAAAATCCTCAAGCCCCCGCATTTATCCGTGGGGTCAATCGAAAATCTAAAATCTAAAATCTAAAATCGATTGACGGCGCACAATTTATTAACTATAATTACCAGGCTAAAAATAACAAAAATCTTACGCCTAACAGTTTTTCTCAAATAACCGTTAAACTATTCTAACGTTTGCGCGTACCCAACCTCGCAGGCACAACCTATATCTGTTAAGGATTCGTCCTGATTCACAGGAGCAAGATTTTAAAATATGCATCTCAGCGAACTGACTCACCCAAACCAATTACACGGCCTCTCGATTCATCAACTCGAACAAATTGCCCGACAAATTCGAGAAAAGCATTTAGAAACTGTAGCCGCTAGCGGCGGCCACCTCGGCCCAGGATTGGGTGTAGTCGAACTGACCTTAGCACTCTACCAAACACTCGACCTCGATCGCGACAAAGTTACCTGGGATGTCGGCCACCAAGCTTATCCTCACAAATTAATCACCGGCCGCTACAACCAATTCCACACCCTACGCCAAAAAGACGGCGTTGCAGGCTATCTCAAGCGCTGCGAGAGCAAATTTGACCACTTCGGTGCAGGTCACGCTTCCACAAGCATTTCCGCAGCGTTAGGAATGGCAATGGCGCGCGACCTCAAGGGGGAAAACTTTAAAACTGTAGCAGTCATCGGCGACGGCGCATTGACTGGCGGCATGGCACTCGAAGCCATCAACCACGCGGGCCATATGCCGAAAACCAATTTGTTAGTTGTGCTCAACGACAACGAGATGTCAATCTCGCCCAACGTCGGCGCAATTACGCGGTATTTGAACAAGATGCGATTGTCGCCACCGGTGCAGTTTCTCAAAGATAACTTAGAGGAACAATTCAAACACATTCCCTTTGTCGGCGAAACTTTTACTCCAGAAATGGAACGCCTCAAAGAAGGGATGAAACGCTTGGCTGTCTCGAAAGTTGGAGCAGTAATTGAAGAATTGGGCTTTACTTACATGGGCCCGGTAGATGGACACAATTTGGAAGAGTTAATTGCCACTTTCAAACAAGCTCATACCATCCAAGGGCCGGTGTTGGTTCACGTTGTGACGGTGAAAGGCAAAGGATATGCGATCGCCGAAAAAGACCAAGTAGGATATCACGCCCAAAATCCCTTTAACTTAGCCACAGGCAAAGGCATTCCTTCCACCAAACCCAAGCCTCCAGCTTACTCGAAAGTCTTTGCCCACGCCCTGGTCAAGCTAGCAGAAGATAATCCCAAAATTGTCGGCATTACCGCTGCAATGGCAACCGGAACAGGTCTGGATAAACTTCATGAAAAACTGCCTAAACAGTACATTGATGTCGGGATTGCCGAACAGCACGCCGTGACTTTATCCGCTGGTTTAGCCTGCGAAGGAATGCGCCCGGTTGTGGCAATTTACTCGACATTTGTGCAGCGAGGCTATGACCAAATAATTCACGATGTTTGCATCCAAAATTTGCCAGTTTTCTTCTGTTTGGATCGCGCCGGCATTGTCGGTGCTGACGGCCCCACTCACCAAGGGATGTACGACATTGCCTTCTTGCGGTGCCTGCCAAATATGGTAGTTATGGCACCAAAAGATGAGGCAGAATTGCAGCGGATGATCGTCACGGGAATCAACCACACCAGCGGCCCGATCACGATGCGTTACCCGCGCGGCAACGGTTACGGCGTGCCTTTGATGGAGGAAGGTTGGGAAGAATTGCCGATCGGCAAAGCCGAAATTCTCCGCAACGGTGACGATGTGCTGATCTTGGGTTACGGTTCAATGGTTTATCCGGCAATGCAAACTGCCGAGATGCTGAGCGAGCACGGTATTGAAGCAACTGTGATCAATGCGCGTTTTGTCAAGCCTTTGGACACCGAATTAATCTTGCCTTTAGCACAGCGAATCGGCAAAGTTGTCACAATGGAAGAAGGCTGTTTGATGGGTGGCTTCGGTTCCGCAGTTGCTGAATCTTTGCTCGACAATAATGTTCTCGTGCCACTGATGCGGCTGGGCGTACCGGATACATTAGTAGATCATGCAACGCCAGAGCAATCATTTGCAAGTTTAGGATTAACTCCATCGCAAATGTGCGATCGTATCTTAGCAACATTCAGCCGCAAACAATCTCCTGTTAGCGTGTAAATAGCTAGAATTGTAGGGTGCGCCTAGCGCACCTTACTCTTCGACATCCGATCTATGACAGTAAAAGAGGAGCATGATTGAAGGAAGATTTGAGGATAAGGGAGAAAAAACAATGACTAACGTGAAACCCAATCGTACCGTGCGGCGGGGAAGATTGTTCCCCGAAATTCAGTGGTCAGAAGAAAAAAAAGCCCATTGGCGCGCTGAAAGAGTGGCATTTCGCAAGCGTTGCAAAGTAATTTTCGATCGCCTTAAACCCGATTTAATTGACACTCACTACAACTGGTACATGGCGGTTGAACCTGATAGCGGGGAATATTTTATCGACAAGGATGATATGGCGGCTACCAAAATGTGCCGCCAGAAACATCCAAATGCTATCCCCTACCTTTTCCGCATCAACAATACAGGAGCGTGCGGCTCAATATGATTGAAGGAAGATTTGGTGATGAGGACGAGCTATTTTTTGAAGTTGAATTGATTTCTAATAACGGCGTAGAATTACCTGTTGATGCTCTGCTAGATACAGGTTTTTCTGGCTGGCTAGCAATGGACGAGCAAGATTTCGAGGGACTTGATTGGATTTATATTAGGCGACAAGAAATGCGGACAGCAAAGGGAGAATTTGATTTCGATCTTTATGCAGGAAAAGTACGCATAGATGAGCAAGAATTTGACATTCCCGTTCATGTGGGTGACCGAGTACCGGAAATTTTAATCGGTCGCCAGTGGCTGAAAACTCGGCGGTTAGTAGTTGATATGTCAGCGGGTATTTTGACATTGGGAGCGATTTAAAAGCAAGATGACTTTAAAAAGTTTTGACATAGTAATAGTCGGAGCAGGCCCAGCAGGCGGTCACTGCGCGAGAATCCTAGCCAAATCCGGCCACAAAGTCTTGCTGGCAGAGCAAAACGACAATTTTTATAAAAATGACTTTTCTAGCGCCGCTACACCTCTAGAAACTCTCTCTAAATTCGATTTACCTGAATCCGTTATCGGCAGTTTTTGGCACAAACTTACTATTGAAACTAGCAAAGTCAGTCAAACTTGGGAGTCTCCCGAAAGCTTGGGAGTTGTTCTCAATTTTGCTAAATTTAGAGCATTTTTGGCCAGCGAAGTTGAGCGATTTGGCGGTGAAGTTTGGCTTGGTTATCGCTACACTGGACATTCACAAAGCAAGGGCGAAACAACAGTAGAATTTAAACAGTTATCCGACGGTCAAATTATCAAAGTTAGCACTAAAGTATTGGTTGATGCTACTGGCTTTGCTAGGGCAATTATGTACGAAAAAGAAAATGATAAGCCTGATTTTTTGTCGGGAACCGGAATCGAATATTTGATTGAAGTAGAGCCAGAAGTTTACAATAAATACAGCGATGATTTAATCTTATTTGTGGGCGATAAATGGATGCCTAAAGGTTATTCTTGGATATTTCCCATGGAACACAATAGGCTGAAAGTTGGTGCTGCCCGCATTTTTTTAGAGCAGAAAACACTGAGGCATTTGTCACCGCTGAAAAAATATATTGATTTACTGATTGATGAATATCTAAAGTCTAAAAATTATAAAATTCTTGACAAACACGGTTCCATGCTGAAGTATAGTCGTGGTTTGAAGGATATTTATTGCAAGGATAATATAATTGCGATCGGCGATAGTGTTTCGACAGTAAATTTTTTGGGTGGCGAAGGGATTAGACACGGGATGGATGGTGCCCAAATCGCGGGGAAATATATTCAAAGGTATTTGGAGGGGAAAATCTCAGATTTTCGGGATTATGAGACGGAAATGCACCGCAAGTTTGATCAGAAATGGCATATTTCGGAAAGGTTGGCGGTGAGAAAGTATATCGATGATGTTAATGATGAGCTGACCGATAAAATAATTTATTATTTAAAGTATATGAAAACTGAAGATGTGATGGATATTTTATTTTATTATAAATTTGAGAAAATTTCCAGAGGGTTAGGCGGTTATTTGCAGAGAAAAATCAAGGAATTGATTAAGAAATTTCACTGGTAAGGTGCGTCCGGTGAGAGATGGTTAGTTGAGGAAAAAATCTCGCTGATTGACGCACATTACTAAGCTAATTTTAAGGCATTTTCGGCGGTGACTTGAATGCGCGGCAGCGACAATAAAGAATCTTCAAAACTGCTCAAATTTAATGTATATGATACACCAAAAGTATATCCACTCGCTCCAATTAAATGCGCTACAATTGGATCGACATCGCCGTAAGGATAGGCAAAACATTTAACAGGTTTCTCTAATTCCCGTTCCAAGATAGCACGGGATTTGGCTGCCTCCCGCACAATTTCTGTCGGCGACAATGCAGTCAAAGGTTGATGAGTAGCAGACATAGAACCGAATTCAATCCCTGCATCCCGCAGTTGCAAAATTTCCGACCATCCCATTAACGGCACTTCTTCAAATTCGGCTTTTTCCCAACTATTTGTCTTTCCTATTGACTCCGCTACGAGAAAAACAGTTGCTGTAAAATCAAACCGTTTTAGCAGAGGCCAAGCATATTGGAAAAAGTCGAGATAGCCGCCGTCAAATGTCATCAATACAGCTTTACCGGGTAAAGGAGTTTTAGCCAGTTTCGCGCTTCGCCAATTTTCCCAACTCGCACTGTAATAACCCAGATTTTTAAGATTGTGTAACTGTTGTTCAAAAATTTGGGGAGTAACTGCGTCTAAACCGTCAGGAGAAATGCGGCGGTAGGAGAGAATCGGGAGTTTTTGTGTAACGCTATGGTTGTCCAAAAATTGAGGTTTCACCGAGTGAGAAACTTCCCGATAAGAAGATTTTGAGCCAATGATTTCCGGTGCGTAAAATACTTGCTTTGGAAACTCGTTTTCTTGGGGAATTTGCATTGTCGGTTCCCCAGCGATTGCTGCGGCTGACTCGATTTCCGGCAGCGCCGCCGCCGGGAGTGAGGCGCGACGGCTGACACTCGTCCCGATCGCACCCGATCGCCTGCCGAACATCACCGCATTTTGGGGGTAAATGCCCCCAGCACCCGGTGCATTCAACCATTCGGGCAAATTAGACCTTTGTTGAGCACAAGAGGCTAAGCGCGCTCGTAGCCATTGCTTACCGTTGAGTGGTTTTCCCAGCAAAGCTTCTCGCACGGCGGCGATGCACAACTCAAAACCCATATTTCGATTAATTGTCGATCGCAATTTTTGAGCCGAAACAAAATTATTTTCCACCGCAACAGTGACAATACCGACAGCAACGCCGCCTACTTTTACCAGCACGTCTATTTCAGAAAGCTCAACTTTTATATTAGCAAATTCCTCGCTAATTTCTAAGACAATCAATTTTTTTTCGATGGTAATTCTTGGAACTTCCTCAGCTATTTCATGCTTGTAGAAATCTTCCAAATGCCAATGCGGACGCCCCCATAATTCTTGCATAAATAGCGTCCAGTCATGTTTAGGGTGCAATGGTTCCAGCAAATTTTCCCACAATTTATTGCCTTTTTCGCAGCGATTGCGTTGAAAGAAGCGATCGAGAATTTGCCAAGCAAACTGGGCTGCAACCGCATCCGCCAACACCGCAGCCGCCACCATGCCATCACAAATCGGCAATTCAATAATACCGAGTTGAATTCCTTCTAGTTGGATCGTACAGCACAGGCGATCGCATATTTGCAAAGCGTAAATATCCGAAATTGGTTCGCTCACTTCCACCGTAACTTTCCAGGCCATTTCAGCGTTGACTCGCTTAACTTTATCTAAAATATATCTGATTTCATTTCGAGTGAAAATTTTATGATATTTGTGAACGTTACTACTTCTGACATCTCTCTCAATTCCTTTGTGCCAAGGTAGATTTAAACTGAGCTTCGCGGCTTTTTCTTGATAATTAACGAGCATTGTGCCGTCATATTCAATGCCCATGAAATTACAAAGCTTTCCTAAAATTTGTGTTTTGTTATCTAAAAGCTCCTCATATTTAACTAATATATGATTGGATTTATTAATGTATTTGTGGCTAGTTAACATCGCGTGTTCCCAGCGATAGATACAGTGGTTTAAATCCCAACCAGCGCCCCACAATTCGTTAAAACTCCTAGTAGCATCATACATAGAAGCTATTGTATCCATACCGTTTCGCAAAATATGTATAAATTTCGCATCCGGCAAAAAGCGCTCTATGTCATCAATAAAATATATGTGTTCCGGCGTTTTTTCCAACCAAATGCTTTTTTTTTGTTCGGCAGCCAAACCATCCAAAACTCTCACAAACCAACTAGCTTTAGCTTCCACAGTTTGGCTGTCATCAAAATCTTTCAAAAGTTCAGGACGTTTAATCTCATCCTTAAAAAAAGCTTCCATTCTACCTGGCAACTTTCCCGCAAACTGATCGTATAGCAAATAGTGAAAAAACTTAGATTCCGGAAAAGAAATAACTTCGGGATGAGCAGCTAATAAGCTTTGAAGAATTGTCGTGCCACTGCGAGGCGAGCCTAGGAGAAATATGCGTTTCATAACATTTTGCAATTCTAATTAACTCTAGATTTTGAGGGGGGTTGGGTTTCGTTCTCGGAACCCAACCTGCCAATTCTAACTCCAAGTAAAATCCTGTTTTAACAAATCAGACAGTTCATGATTATAAGGTTTGAAATAATCTGTCAGTTGTTGTTCGATTGCTGCTGGTATTTTGCTGTACTCCTCGATCGTATTAATCTCATATTGTTTACTTGCGATCGCACTAATATCCAAGAAATCTAACACTTCCGAAAAAACTTTATCGGTATTTGCCTCGAAATCTTCGCTCTTGAGAATTAGCAACTGTTCCCTCGGAAAATAATCGAGCCAATTCCTGATTTGTTCAACATAAATCCCTCGCGACAAATACGAATAATGTTGGTGGTTGAAACTGTAATAATCTTTATCGGCTTTGATCTTTTCAATTTCACCTTTTAGGCGATCGGGTTCGGAAGCGATCGCCTTTTCAAAATCCAGCTTTTCGCAGCCTATCGCCACTTCTAAATGATAGTGCAGCCAAGCTCGTTTTACCGGGTTTCGCAGCATTACAATTAGCTTAACATCCGGGAAACACTTGTAAACCCGCTCGGCCACCAACGGATGATAAATATAGTAAGGAGTCATTTCCCACAGCAACACCTTTTCACCCGCCACACTGCGCGTCAACTGCTTGCTGTACCAATCAACGCCCCGCTCAAAATTCAAATCAAAAAAGTGAATGTTGCGGGAACCATCTTTGATAATTTGCAAGTGATTTGCGAGATAGCCGGATAGAGGTTCCGTGCCGCACTTTTGAGCGCCAATAATTAAAAAGTCTGGTTCCTGCTTATTTTTCAACTGAGTCGAAATCTGGGCATAGGCGGGATTATCCTTATTCAATGCGTGAACTTTCTCGGCTGGTTCTGGTAAATCCGCAACCTGCATTTGGCCATCAAATTCCCAGTGGTAGGGCGGACAAAGAATCGTTTTTTGGCTTACAGTCGATCGCACGTACAGCGGATAAAGATGCCAATGATAATCGTAGGCGTAAGCCAAACTCTTCTCGTAAACCCCAGCATTCACGTAATACTGACCATTGCCTAAATCTAACCTGTCTACGTGCAGGCGGATTGTGCCTTTACCTTCCGCCAGCGGCAGCAATCTGCCCATTTGATTAGTATTAGTCTCAAAACAACTTTGACCGTCTTCCCGGCTAATTGTCACGCCAAAAATAGCAGCAGAAATGGGCTTCGGTACAGAATAATGGATTTCCACAGTAATAGGATCGCCACTGTTTATCTCATCATCCGGCAACACTTTAACATCCGTAATTTCTACTTCCAAAGAACCGAAGCGATTGTCATTGACTCGCAGTTGCGAACCCATACTCGTCACTTCAGGAGGACGCATGGGAGTGCGTTGTTCGGTTGCTGGGCGCATTTCCGACAAATACTGACCGACTACCACTTCCGGTTCCCCGTAAGCCACTATTTCACCTGATTTCAGCCACAAAGCCCGATCGCACAGTTTATGAATTTGCGCCGCGTTGTGAGAAATCAAAACAATCGCACATCCTTGATTCTTAAACTCCGTGATTCTGTTCAAACATTTAGTTTGAAAAGCCACATCACCAACCGACAAATGTTCATCAACTAACAGCACTTCTGGATCGGTGTGCACCGCCACCGAAAAAGCCAGCCGCATTTGCATCCCGGTACTGTAAGTCCGCAGCGGACTATCAATAAACTGTTGCAATTCCGCAAATTCAACAATATCATCAAACCTGCGGGCCACTTCCCGACGAGTCAAACCGGCCACCACCGCACCCACAAACACATTTTCTCTGCCCGTTAAATCCCAGTGAAAACCCGCACCCAAATCCAACAAACCGCCAATTCTACCATTAACTTCAATAGTTCCTTCTTGAGCATGACCGATACCGCCAACAAGTTGCAGCAGCGTCGATTTTCCCGCGCCATTCTTGCCGAGAATTCCCAGCATTTCGCCGGGAGAAACAGTGAAATTGATATCCCGCAGTGCCCAAAAACGCGCCTGCGGTTTCATCTGCCGAAAACCCGCCAAAGCGGCCTGCATAATCGTATAAGGTCGATCGGCAGAGTAGCGGTTGAAACGTTTCCCCAAACCCTTGACAACAATAGCGTGACGCATTTACAATTCCTCCACAAAAGTATTGCTTTGCCGTCTAAAAATTCCCAGTCCGATCGGCAAAAGAGCAGCCACAACCAAGCTAACAATTAACAGCGCCAGCCAATCCGGCTGCGTACCTTTGAGCAGAATGGCGCGGTAAGCTCCAAGCAGTGGCACCATAGGATTTAACTGATAAAAAGGCTGAAATTCTTTCGGGACGCTGTTGAGGTCGTAGAAAATCGGAGTCAGGTAAAACAGCATCTGCAAAACTACGCCCAAAGTGTGCTGAGTATCGCGAAAAGTGACATTCAAAGCGGCGAGGGGATAAGCCAAACTTACTGTCAAAATAAACTGAATAACCATCAGCAGCGGCAACACTAACAGCACGGCACTCGGCTGAACGCCATCAATTGCCAGAAAGATAATTAACACCGGCAAAGCTAACAGAAAGTGAATTAGCCCCGTCATAGTCGTGACTACCGGCAAAATTGCCGTGGGGAAATTCGGCTGTCTGATTAGCGCTTTATTGTTGGTAATTAATCCCGTTGCTTGAAATAATGCGGTTTGAGACCAACTCCAGATTAACAAACCGCTGAAAGCAAAGGAAGAAAATTGCGGAACGTTAATCGGTACAACAGAACGAAACACAAAGGAAAATACAGCTAACTGCAACAGCGGATTGATTAAAGTCCAAGCAATCCCCAAAGCCGATCGCTTGTAAAGTAATTTCATATCGCGATCGACCAACACCCGCAGCAAATCGAAGAAATGAGCGATTTTGCGCCTGTTAATCAGCTTTGGAACACTTCTCATCGGACACCTCCGGCAACTTCCTGCGGTTCCGACTGTAGTTGCTCTTCCGGCTCAATCTCAGCTAACTGCTGCGCCTGCAACTGCGCTTTTCTGTAAGCAAAAGGACTGTCGAGAGCTCCCAGCAACTCGCTGACTACCAACTTGCGCGGCAGCAAACCCGGAGATCCCAAGCGCCGCACCAGCCACCAACCAAGCCACTGAAACATAGCAAATTTCCAAATTTCCCAGCGCGGCACAGTGCGGTTGCGATAGCACGTGATTACATAAGCCCCAAAACCGCGCCCGTTATCCTGCAACTGTCGGCTCAAAGCATCGGCGCTGCGCCGGTGCAAGTGCCACACAAAAGCTCTCGGCTCATAAAAAGTCGAGTATCCATTCGCCAAAATCCGATGAAACATCTCAATATCCCCACCACCGCGAGTCGCAGTCCCCACATCGAGAGCAACGTCAAAATTGCCCACAGCCTCGAAAACTTGCCGCCGGAAAGCCATATTCGCCCCCACGCCGTATTTGCTCGCCCACAGCAACTCCCGCACAGAAAGCTTGCTACCGTTGGTTTTGTGGCTGTCGAGGTGTTGCAGCATTCCGCCATATATCAGTTCAAATTGCTGTTGTGGCAAGGTTTCCAGTTCGGCTGCCGCCACTAAACCGCTCACGGCCATAATTTCTGGGTCAGCAAACGCCGAAGCAATACCCCGCAGCCAACCGCGATCGGGCCGCACGTCGTCGTCAGTAAAAGCAATAATCTCATGCCGCGCTTCAGCGATCCCGCGATTGCGCGCCCAGTCCAATCCTGGCCGTTCTTCCTTGACGTAGCGTACAGGCAAACGCGCGACTAATTCAGCGGTGCTGCTGCTTGCAGGAGCGTTGTCTATAACGATAATTTCGCGGTGGGGATAGTCGAGGGCGAGCAGAGCTTCCAGAGCGCCTTTGAGCAAATCTGTGCGATCGCGCGTGCAGATGACAACGCTAATTGACGGCAGGTCGCGATCCGCCACTGCTTCAGAAACAGCGCCGAACTCCTCTCCTAAAGTCGATCGCACCAACTCTTTTCCTAACTGATCCACAATTGTTTGTCGCACTCGCTCCGCGGAAATTGTTTGTTCCCAGGGATTGTTACTAACATAAGCCCAGCCCAGAGGCCGTCCCCGGTAGCGAACTAAAATCCGAACTCCTTCGTATTGTTCGAGTTGCCGAATCGGATTAATCTGTTCGGCAAACTCAATCTCCATCACTTTTATTGCCATAACTTGCTCCTGAAAATTTTGCAGCGGGCACTAGATAGAAAAGTTTTGACTTGGGACTTTTAAGTTTGGGGTGGCAATTTTCCAATTTCCCAACTTTTGAGGTTTGAGTTTTTGGTTTAACTTCCCCGAATTTAGTAGATATGCACGAAAAAAAATATCTTCTAGGGGCTAGTTTAGCTAAGCATAACGAGATCTAAGCGAGAAGATGAAGGCACTCACCTGCCCGAATCCTGTAATTTTTATTTGCACCTATTTACTTAGCTCTTAATTGCTAACTCGTAAGTTTCAAAAGCAACTAAAGGTTTTTCTTCAAGCGTTTCAGCACTGCGGGGCATACCGTTAACCGCGATCGCCCCAGCCAGCGGTTGAGCAAAGTGAAGCGCCAGAATCGATCGCAAGTGAGCGCCCCGCAGAGGTTCCGCCCCCGCTTGCGGAAAAATATGGCCGACTGTTAGTTGGTCGTAATACAGGTAAACCCCAGCCGGTCGTTCCGCGTCCAGCAGACTTTCTGCCGCTTCCCAACCTTGCTGCAAATCAATGTTAATTTCATGTCCGCCCAAATCAGAACGGGCCGGGCCCCCTTGCATAAAACTAGAAATAGCAGAGCGACTTTTTAGCTCATCAATCACACCCCGCAAATACCAATAACCGCGCAATTTTGCCCGCAACCACCGCCAAGTTTCCCGCATCCCCAAGCTTTCGAGCAAATCCAGAGATTTCCTGCCTCCCACAGCCAGCCAATCCATAACCGCCGGCCAGAAAAACGTGAGCGCCACCACAATCTTGTCTACCAAAAAATAAGGAGTTTCGTAGTCTTTTATGTGCAGCGTCGGTCTGAGTTCCGGGTGTCGGCGGCCGATCAAAACATCCGATCGCCCTTCCTGACGAGACCGGCGGAAAGAGCGATCGAGATTGTTAGTTTCGTGTTCGTAATGATAGCCCACAGCATCCTCCGCTAAAGCAAAAGGTACATCAGCTTTCAGCAAACGCAGCCCAAACTCGTAATCTTCCCCGCCGCAGTTCCCGAAAGCCGAATCAAAGCCTTCGACCCGAGCAAACAGTTCTGCATCCAAAGAAAGGTTGCCGCTGAGCAAATCTTGATAAGTAAATCGGTGATCAGGTTGGCTCATCTGATAAAACTTCTCTTCCCACCACGAGCGCACTTCCACGTCAAAAAACCTAGTTCCTCCGTGCAACTTAGGCGGATAGGGCCCCATGACAGCCGCTCCCGGACGCAAAGAGTGAACCTGCGCGTGGCTTTCCACCAAAGGCGGCAGCGCTTCGATGTCGTCGTCGAGAAACAGCAGCAATTGCCCGGTAGCCGAAGCAGCTCCTGTATTGCGGGCGATGGCAGCGCTCCGGCAATTTACCTCGATCACCTGCAGTTTAAACTGAGCTTTGTAGTCTTGTAGCATTGCCAAAGTATCGTCAATGCAGCTATCTGCCACTACAATAACTTCCAGCAGGTCGATCGGATAAGTCTGCGAGTGCAAAGCATCAAGAGCGCGCCGCAGCGAAGAACTTCGATTGTGGCTCGGAATAATTATGCTAATTGTTGGATTTTCCCTATTCATATTAGATTGGTATTTGGTAATTGGTAATTGGTAATTGGTAGTTGGGGAATTAATATTTGGTATTTGGTATTGGGGAAGTTATAATTTGTGATGAAAATTTCCCACACTCTTACTTCTTCCCTGTCCCATCAATATCCATGTGTTAAATCCCTTAAATCCATTACACTATCCGTTGCCGAACTTCCCTGTTCCTCCTGACTCATGACTAATGACTAATCCCAAAAGCTTAGACCTTAGTTTCATTTCCCAGATTCATTTGTGAGTAAATCTAAAATCTAAAATCTAAAATCGATTAACTTCCCCTTTAACTTCCTGCAACCGCTTGCGAGAATAAAAATAAGCCATCGGCCCGCTAATGCACCCCCGCATTTGAGCCAAAAGTAAATCACTAGGAATACAACCCGGTTGCTTTCGCAAAGAAGCAATTAATTCAGGAATTTGCTTGTAATACAGCCAGGCCCAAGCTAATAGAGGCACACTAAATTCTTTGTTGATTACAAACATCCGCGTCCAGAAAGCATAGACTCCGATTCCGTAGCATCGCAGCAAGTTGCGTAGTTCTTCCCAGGTGCGTCGATGGCGGTGCCAACTCAAGGCCCTCGGTTCGTAGACAATGCGGTAGCCCGATCGCAAAATGCGGGCAAAGAGTTCGCTGTCTGAACCGCACTTAGCGGGCGTGCCCACGCCCAAAGCTTCGTCAAACAGGCCAATGTAGTCGATCAAACTTTTTCGCAAAGCCATACTCGCCGAAACCCCCACTGGAGCTATCATCAGCGGATTGCAGTACGCCCCGTCAACAACTCGGCGCTCGTAGCCCCGCCCGTGGGGGCTGTAGCACTCAAACCATTCTTGCGCTTCGGTTTCCAGTTCCAAGGGCATCACCAGCCCCGTGACGCACATCACTCGCGGATCACTAAAATTCCACAAGAGCGATCGCAGCCAGTTCGGATCGGGAGCAGCATCGTCATCTGTAAACGCTACGAATTCGTGTTTAGCTTCGCGTAAAGCTCGGTTGCGGGCAGCGCTCTCGCCCGCTACATCTTCGCGGACATAGCGGATTTGCGGGTAATTTTTGACCAATTCACTGCTAGCCTCGGTGGCGGGACAATTGTCAATTACCAGGTATTCCTGACCATCATCTGGCAGTAGCATCAGCGCGTCTAGACAGCGCCGCAAATCTTCCGGGCGATCGCGCGTGCAAACTGCTACTGTGGCGAGCGGCAATGCCTCCACCGGCCCCCGCTCATCCCATTCTAGAGTGTCGTAGAGCCAGTTTTTCCACAAGTTGTCACCAGCAGCATTCATCAGTGTTTCCCGTAATTCGTCACCGCCAAAGCGGCCTCCGACTACGGGCAAAAGAGCTTGACCGATCGGTTTTCCGTGCAGTCGAATTAAAATCAAGGCTTTACTGTAACGCTCCTCAACCGTAATTTCTGGCGGGAGTTTGGATATTTCCAGGTCAAGAATAGCTGTTGCCATTTTAGATTTTAGATTTTAGATTGGGAAAAAATCCTAGATACTCCCTATATTACCGGAGGTATTTTAGCAGAAATTGTTTTAGGGGATAGCAACTTCTCAATGCCATACTTGCCGATTGCTGATCGCGAATCAAAGATAAAGCCTCATTGTTTTTATTGCTTTTATTTATTTTTACTTTCAATTACCCGCTGATGTCAAGTTTTTTCCCAACACAACTTTTACCACCGGCAACGATCTCTCGTCGAGGCTTGTGTCAATTGCAGGTGTTATTGGCAGCCGACCGCCACCAAGCCTCGCCATTAATGCCACCTCTAAAAACCAGATTTTTTGACAAAACCCGGTTTGTGCGATCGTTCCTCATTTCAGCTTTAATTGCGATCGGGTACTATTCAAGGGCAATATACCAAACCATTAAGCACTCTCGCAATTCCAACTTTCGCAATTAGGTAGTTATATAGCAATCCCAAACCCGTTGTGAGAATAGAGACCAAGCCCATGAAATACTCTTTTTTGACAATCAAGCCCAATGCTAAGTATAACGGCACAAAAAAACATAATATCTTGTAGGGTCTTGTAGGGGCCACTTGAGCTAAGAATCACTCCTATAAGTAACCACACAAAATTAATTACATAAAGACTCCTTGCTAGGTAATGGTTTCAGTAGAAATATTGTGTAATTAATTCTGAACTACTACTTACAACCCACTTTATGAGTGATCTCACCCGCCTGACCCACATTTTCGCGATTGCCCAAATCAGCACGCGCCAGGCCTCCGTGCATAAAATTGAGATGCACCCTTGGTATTTGGTATTTGGTAATTTATCACGGGTGATTAAAATTGCAAACACTCTTAGTTCTTCCTTGTCCCCTCAATATTTATCTGTTAAATCCCTTAAATTTATTACACCATCCGTTGCCTAACCTCTTTGTTCCTCCTGACTAATGAGTAATCCAAAAAGCTTTAGACCTTAGTTTAATTTCCCCGATTCATCTGTGGAGTAAATCTAAAATCTAAAATCTAAAATCTAAAATCTAAAATCTATTGACTTCCCCTTTAACTTCCCGCAACCGCTTGCGAGAATAAAAATAAGCCATCGGCCCGCTAATGCACCCCCGCAGTTGAGCCAAAAGTAAATCACTAGGAATACAGCCCGGTTGCTTCCGCCAAGAAGCAATTAATTCAGGAATTTGCTTATACCGCAGCCATCCCCAAGCTAATAGAGGCACACTGAATTCTCTGTTGATTACCAACATCCGCGTCCAGAAAGCATAGACTCCGATGCCGTAGCCTTGGAGCGTTTTTCGCAATTCTTCCCAAGTGCGCCGATGGCGGTGCCAGCTCAATGCTCTCGGCTCGTAAACAATGCAGTAGCCCGCGCGCAAAATGCGGGCAAAAAGTTCACAGTCTTCGCCGCCCACCGTGGGTGTTCCCGCCCCCAAAGCTTCGTCAAACAGGCCAATGTAGTCGATCACACTTTTCCGCACAGCCATACTCGCCGAAACTCCCACAAGATGCACAATCAGAGGATTGCAGTGCGCCCCATCAAACACTAGGCGCTCAAATCCCCGCCCGTGGGGGCTGTAGCACTCAAACCATTCTTGCGCTTCGGTTTCCAGTTCCAAGGGCATCACCAGCCCCGTGACGCACATCACTCGCGGATCGCTGAAATTTCCCAAGAGCGATCGCAGCCAGTTCGGATCGGGGGCAGCATCGTCATCTGTAAAGGCTACGAATTCATGTTTAGCTTCGCATAAAGCTCGGTTACGGGCAGCGCTGGAGCCTGGTAAGTCTTCGCGCACATAGCGGACTTTTGGGTAATTTTTGACCAGTTCCTTGGTAGCGTCCGTGCTGGGACAATTGTCAATTACTAAGTATTCCTGACCCTCGTCTGGGAGCAGCATCAGCGCGTCTAGACAGCGCCGCAAATCTTCCGGTCGATCGCGCGTGCAAACTGCTACTGTGGCGATCGGCAATACCTCAACCGACCCCCGCTCATCCCATTCTAGAGTGTCGTAGAGCAAGTTTTTCCACAAGTTGTCACCAGCACAATTCCTCAGTGTTTTCCGTAATTCGTCACCGCCAATGTGGCCTCCGACTACGTGAAAAAGAGCTTGGCCGATCGGTTTTCCGTGCAGTCGAATTAAAATCAAGGCTTTGCTGTAACGCTCCTCAACCGTAATTTCTGGCGGGAGTTTGGATATTTCCAGCTCAAGAATAGCTGTTGCCATTTTAGATTTTAGATTTTAGATTTTAGATTGCGAAAAAATCCTAGATACTCCGTATATTACCGGATGTATTTTAGCAGAAATTGTTTTAGGGGATAGCAACTTCTCAATGCCATACTTGCCGATCGCCGATCGCGAATCAAACATAAAGCTTCATTTTGTTATGGCTATTATTTATTTTAACTTTCGATGACCCGCTGATGTCAAGTTTTTTCCTACAGAATATTTTTTATGGAAAACCTTCGCACATTGAGGCTTGTGTCAATTTCAGGTGTTATTGGCGCTCTGCGCGCTCCCCAGTCTACCCATTAATACCAAATCTAAAAACCAGATTTTTTGATCAAACCGGGTTTGTGCGATCGCTCTTCATTTCAGCTTTAATTGCGCTCTGATAATATTTAAGGGCAACATACCACACAATTAAACACTCTCGCCCTTCAAACTTTCGCGATTAAGCCGCGCACGGATTAGGTGAAAAACACTCCCAAACTCAACCCTAAATCAGACCTAGCAATGATAAAAAAACCGGAGATTACAGGCTGGTTGGAGACTCATCGAGCTGAGATTACTTCTGGCAAGTTAGTGGTATTTTTACAGGATGAATATCCTCTATTGTCTGGGGATTTATGTGGCTATGTTTGAGGTTCAACAAAAAAACCCATCGTTTTGCCCCCTAGTCAATGAGCGGAGTAAACAAACCTATTATGGGGGAGTCAGTCGATGTGAGATTTGAGACTTCGGCGAGCACTCAGCCGAGCCGTCTCGCCGCGCTCAGGCGTTTGGCGAGCACTCAGCCGAGTCGGGTTGAGTCGAACGATTTGAGATTTACTTCACAGATGAATCTGGAGCTTGAACAAGAGTCTAAAACTTTAGGCGGCAGGCGATGCCTGTCGGAAATTTATATCCGTTTTTGGGTGGGGTCAAAAAGCCATTGACACTCTCTCCTCGATAGCCACAAGGTTTGCTTAGAAGAATGTATCAAACTTTTACAAAGAAACCGAGCAAACTCATAAAGTCTCTCTCTGCCCTGACAAAAGCAGTTAGCTAGCACGATGCTGGTTCTCCGTTTTTCAGATTGGACTATACACGACCCTCAAAACCCTAAAAATGAAGAATTGTAAAGTTTTATCAAGATGTTTGGTCATCTGAATTAAAATCTTCTCATAAAAAAGATTACCTTTTAGCAGGCGCAAATTGTGGAAAAAGGTTTAAAACTCAGAATATGAGATCGAGCTCGCTGCTCTTACATGGTGCAATAAAATGTAACTTTTGATGCAAGAACCAGTAGCCTGAACTTTGTCCAAGGCCGAATGCCCGTCCGGCCAATGCCTTCGGAAAATCGCTTTCTGGGCGCTGCATCAAATCTTAAGTGCAATTACTTTCCTTGCACGAGAGCCGGAGCCTTCGAGCAAACATTTAACTCCAGGGCTTACGCACCACAACTTTAGATAAACCGGGTTTTTTTACCGGGAGCGAGGGCGGCAACAAACTGTTTTCGTCCATCAAATCCGGTTTCTGCGTCCGAGACTGAACTTGATCGAATGAATGCAGTCGCAACCAATGTTTAAATGTGGCGATACTGCAAGTTGCGTGCAAAGCAGGGAGCTAACCGCAGTGATGGATCTCGATTGTTTACCTTACGGCGCAGGCCACGCACAGGAAGGGGTCTGTCTGCTAGTCCGAATGGGGCCGCACCGCATTTTACTCGACTGCGGTATAGAGGATATTGAACCGCTGTCAGCAACACTAAATCGATCGCTGCCAGCCGATTTTGTGGTGTGTACCCACGCCCACTCCGATCATGCCAGAGGCTTGCTAGCACTCCATCAATCTTTCCCCCACTTGCCAATTTACGCCAGCGAAGTGACCGCGCGCCTGCTACCGCTCAACTGGCCAGAACTGGCTCAGCAGCCAGAGTCCCGGTTCTGTCAGGGACTGCCCTGGCAGTCGCCGCTCGAAGTGCGCCCAGGACTGAGCGTGCAGTTGTTCCCATCGGGCCATTTGCCCGGAGCAGCGACTGTGCTGCTGACTTATGCCGCCCCGCACCGCACCTACACAGTGGTTTACACCGGCGACTTTTTCCTGTCCAATTCTCGTTTGGTGGAAGGTTTGCCCCTGGGAGAACTCAGGGGCATGAAGCCGGATGTGTTAATTTTGGAAGGCAGTTACGGCACGGCGCGCCACCCTCACCGCCGACAACTAGAAAATCAGTTAGCCGATCGCATCCACCGCGCCATCGCCGACGGGTACTCGGTACTGCTGCCCGCGCCGGCCCTTGGTTTGGGCCAAGAAATGCTGATGCTGCTCCGCAGTCACCACTACTTTACTGGCCGCGACTTGGATATTTGGGTGGACGGCACTGTCGCCGACGGGTGCGACGCTTATCTGGAACTGTTACCCCAATTTCCCACCGCCGTCCAAAATTTTGCTCTGCACCAACCTTTGTTTTGGGACGAAAGGGTGAAACCCCGCGTCCGCCGGCTGTCTGCCGAACAACGCCCCGGATTGGGAGCCACGCCCTGTATTGTAATTACAGACAAGTTAGCTGATTTGGGTTTGTATGTTGCCGATGGCACAAATCCTTGGATTTTGCTCGCCCCTCAAAAACCAGGATATCCCGTCACCGACTGGCTGGGCAACAGGCCCCTATTTGGAGTCACAAGTGTCGAAACTTATCTGCTAGCCGAACACTGCGACGGGCCGGGGACTACCCAACTCATCCACAATTTGCGTCCCCAGCACGTAATTTTACTCCACGGTTCCCCTGCATATTTGGCTGACTTGGCTAACTTGGACGAGCTGCGAAACCGCTACCAGTTGCACACTCCGGCGGCCGGAACACTGGTCGAATTGCCGATCGGGGAAATGTTTTTGCAGCCCGCTATCCCAGAAACTAACTATGAGGGAGAACTCAGCGAATTGGGGACAGAGGTAGCAATTAGCTTGCCGAGTCCGATTACAGCCGATCCTCGGTGGGCAAATTTTGCCGATACCGGTTTGGTAGAAGCGCGCTGGCAAGGCGAAGAACTGGTACTGCGTGGCATCTCCCAGCGGGAACTCCTTTTTCAAGGCAGCGCCGTTCAGGCCAACCTCGAGTGCTGCGGCAATTGTCAGCACTACCGCAGCCAGCGCTGTTGGAACCAGTCCAGTGCTTTGTTTGGCTTTAAAGTAACCCCCGACGGTTTCTGTCCGGTGTTTAAAGCGATACCGGAGTCCGAACTTTTCCTAGATGGGGAAACAGACGGCGAATAAGCTGTCGGGTACCTCGAAACCAGCCTGCAGGCAAAGACAACAAAAGAACAGTCCTGGACGCACCTAGACAAAAAACCCGGTTTCAGCAGGGGTAAGCTGTAGCGTATTGAAGTTTTAAACTACTGTGTACTTACGCGGTTGTGGGGAGTAGGGGTTGGGCAGGATATCCCGCCATTAAGCTTAAATTTAAAGGGAAAATAGCTTATGTGGTCACAACCCAGAATATGTTTGGCCTAAACCGGGTTTTTTGCATAATTTCTCCACAAAAAAGGGAGAAAAGTCGTTTTCTTTTCCCCCAAGTTTTCCTTGTGCCTCAAGGGCGAGCTCAAAACTATTCCAAATTCGAGTCCGGGTAGTGATTGCGAATTTGTTCGGCTTCGGGACAATCGTCAGAAACTAGGGGTTCGCAGTTAGTTCGGGACACCGAAGCCAACTTCTGGGACACAGCTCCAATACTTTCGAGACGCACCATTTCTTCCCAAGAGCTGATTTCGTCTTCTTCGTCGGTTTCGTAGCGCAGCGTGACTAGATCCCCTTCAATATCTAGGATACGAGCGCGCTCTATCCAACGTTGCTGATCTCGAAGAAAAATAGAAACCTCACGACCATCACAACAGAGTTGATAGATTTTGCGCTGTAGCATTTGTCAGTTCTCCTGCGCAGTGTAACTTGCTTAAAATATGGTCTGTTTACCGTAACGTACTTTGGGTTTTACATCGGAAGGCACAGCCGTATGGACTGGCCAGTTTTACGTTTTCCGCAACTTTTGTACCGATGGGAGTTACCAAATTCGATTTTACCACCAAATCTATCTAGTACGCCATTTATCCAATTACAGGTTTTGCAGTCAGTGGCATCCCTCGTGAGAGGCATTTGCCAGTATAGATCGAAGCATTAGGAGTTGACGACGGCAGGCGATTAACAGCGACAATAACAACAGACTCTGCCTCAAAAATCTCGCTTTCTTATGCCTCAAGTCCCACATAAACCTATTGTTTCGACGTTTGTTCGATCGTCCAGTAACGCAGTCAAGGCTCAATCTCAAATCTCAAATCTCGAAGCGAAAGCTCTAAAGCGACACTCAAACAGCGACAATAAAAACAGGCTCTGCCTCATAAATCTCCCTCTTTTCTACCTCAACTCCCCCAGAAACCATTTGTTTCGACTTTTGTTCTGACCCCGAGTACCATCTGTGAACTCAATCTAAAATCTAAAATCTAAAATCTAAAATCGATTGACCGGAGTGTGATAAAAATCACTGACAGCAGGCAGCCCCTAAATGTAGAAAATGGTGGCGGCCAACAACTAGCTTCAAAACGGGCAGCGGAACCTGTGGCGGTTAAGCTAAAAGAATTGCGGTTCCGTTCAAAACAAATTGGAGTCATCGCTCGTGCGTATTAAGGAGGCTAATTGATGGTGTACGCAGAAAATTGGTCGCAGCCGTCTATCTTGGAGCTAGCGCGATCGGGCAACTTTCAAGCCCTGAATTACTGGATTGACAGCTTGCTGCGCCCCGAAGGGATTTATGCCCGCGTCGAACAGGCTCAGGCCGGCTGCGTCCAAATCCTCGTAGAATTCCAGCGCGAATTTGCGCCAGATACTACATTACTGGGGAGCACTCTCCGGGAAGGCTTAGTCAAATTTATTTGTCACCAACTCTGGAGACTCAACTCGCCAGCAGTAGAAGGAGTGCGAATTCACGCGCGCTTGGCTGGGGATGCAGACATTCTCTGGAAACAGTCAGTGCGAATTGTCACTCCGGCAAACCGCCAGCGGCGGCGTTACCGTTCCCTACCGGTCGTCGATTGGGTTAAATTTAAAACGTATCGTTCTCTGCTGCTAGTGGGATCGGCACTTGCCTCATTTATTTTAGGGTGTTGGGTCAGCTACCACGAAGCTCTGACCCTGCAGTCAGTATCCCCAGTATCCGGGTACCAACAAACTGCGGTGTCGGGGCCGCCTCCCAAACGTGCGGATACGGTGCAAGCGGCCTTAGAAGTGGTACCAGTAGTACAGCAAAAGCAAGTTGCTAATCCTTACGACCCAACAGTAACGCTGATGTTCGGAGGAAATGTGAATCTATCGGATGCGCTCGGAGCATCTGCTGCCAACGATCACCAATGGGCTTTCGCCAATATGGACGAGTATCGGCAAGCAGATGTGGCGATGGTTAACCTAGAAAACTCCCTGACTCGCTCTACATTGGGCTCTGCCAAAAAACAATTAAATTTTAAAGCCGATCCAGAATCGGTGAAAGTATTAACAGCCGGAGGAGTGGATATTGTCAATCTGGCAAATAGCCGCGCTATGGATTACGAGGAACCGGGGCTGGTGGAGACTATGAATACTCTAGATAGTAGTGGGATTCAACACCTGGGAGCCGGCAGAGATATTAAACAAGCGAGGCGTCCAGATATTATTGAAGTTAAGGGTCAGCGGATTGCCTACCTCGGTTATTACGATGCTGAGCTTAATGTCGCTGACCAAGGGAAAGCGGGCACTAACCCCCGCCGGAACAATCGCGTGGCTGAGGATATTCGAGCTCTTAGGGGTCAGGTAGACTGGATTATTGTTAATTACCACTGGGGAGTCGAATTGGCAGATTATCCGGGGGACTGGCAGATAGATTTGGCTCGGTTCACGATCGACCAAGGAGCTGATTTGGTAGTGGGACACCATCCCCAGGTACTGCAAGGTGCAGAAATTTACAAGGGCCGCCCGATAGTTTACTCGCTGGGTAATTTTATATTCGGCGGGAATGCTCGCAGGGATTACGATACCGCAGTCCTGAAAGTATCGCTCAAAGACAGGAATATGAAGGTAGAGTTTCTGCCTGTGGAAGTGAAAAAGTTGCAGCCGAAGGTGGTGAAGGGAGCAGCAGCCGATCGTATCCTCAAACGCGTCGAGCAAATTTCTAGTATTTTTGATCGACCGATGCGCTCTTCTGTAGTTCTCGATGCCCTAGTCCAGCCAGGAGTGGCATCAAAAACTCCCAATTCTCCATTGCCAGGAGCAGCAAAGAGCAGTACATACCAGCCGGGGCGGGGTTCCGGGGGAACCTCCGGTGAAAGCAATCAGCAAGGCTCCGGACCACCCAAACCTACTTTGATTTTGCCGGCTTTGCCGGCTGCGCCCCAACAGCCGGACAACTCCTCATTTTTCCCGAACGGGACAGGGCCTGCAATTGAATCAAACCCATCTCCGAATCAAAATTTGCCGCCGCGCATCTACCCCACTCAACCTCAAAATCCCAGCCGGGAACCAGAGCCGTTTACAAAAGAGCCATTCATCAAAGAGCCGTTTATTTCGCCCCCCTCTCCCAATCAAGGAGCAGTGCCGAGTCCCCAAAGCTATCTTCCACGCACTCGGGGTGTATCTTTTGAAGTCGCACTCAAAGAGCAGCCGGCCTCCGCGATCGTTCCAGCTAACAGCAGCAACCGCTCCAAGCACCGGATCGCCCTGCCTCCTATAGCTAGGAGCATTGGTTAGCCTGTGGGGGCCGGAGCGAGGATGCAGGGGGAGGATAGGGGCGGTAATGGGTGAACATCAAGATAATAGCGACCAATTATTAACGATCGATTTACTGACAACCAATGATCAATGACCTACTACCGATGACAAATGTGTTTGCGATCGCGCTCAAGCAAAAGCAGTACAAAACCTATATCCTCTCCGACGAAACGGCTAACTCTACTTTAGAAGTTGTGCCGGAACGGGGCGGTATTGCCACTAGCTGGCTGGTTGAAGGCAAAGAAATCTTCTATTTGGACGCGGAACGGTTCGCCAATCCCGATCTGACTGTACGTGGCGGGATTCCCATCCTGTTTCCCATCTGCAGCAATCTCCCCGACAATACTTACACGCACAAGGGAGTGGAGCGTCACCTCAAACAGCACGGCTTTGCTCGAGACTTGCCTTGGACAGTAGGCGAACAAGTTACCGAGGGTTGCGCCGCCATTACGCTGATTCTCGACAGCAGCGACAAGACGCTGGCTGTTTATCCCTTTGATTTCCAACTAGCCTTCACTTATCAGATTAAAGGCAATTCTTTGGAAATTTTTCAGCGATACACGAATCTGTCTGACGAACCCATGCCGTTTTCTAGTGGTTTGCACCCCTACTTTTTGGCGACGGACAAATCTAAGCTGCGCTTTGAGATTCCGGGGATGCAGTACAGAGATCAGAACACCCATCAAAAGGGTTACTTCACTGGGGTTTTTGACCCGACGCTGGATGAAATTGATGTTTCCTTTGACGAGCTCACTGGTCTTGCTGCTACTGTCACTGACGCGGCTTGCGGCTTGCGGCTCACCCTCAGTTACAACTCCAGCTATGGGAAGTTGGTTTTCTGGATGGTGAAGGGCAAGGATTTTTACTGTTTGGAACCTTGGACTGCTCCTCGAAATGCCCTCAACACTGGCGAACACTTGATTTATTTGCAGCCGGGAGCGACTTGCGAGATGCTGGTTCGCATGACTGCAAATTTTATTTAACAAAACACTTGCTATTTCAAATGAGGGGTGCTACTATTAGAAATTGTGTGCGGTAACAATGTTTTCGCGGGTCGCTAGCTCAGCGGTAGAGCATTCGGCTTTTAACCGATTGGTCTCGGGTTCAAATCCCGGGCGACCCATAAAAAATTTGTGAGTTAAGAATTTTGAGTTTTGAGCTAAATGCTCGGAACTCAAAATTTTGTTTTTTGAAGTTTTAAGTAAATCTGGAAAGATAGTGCGCGATCGGTGGCAAATTGTCTTAATATTATCGTAAGAATTAAGCTTGTCCAAAATTCACTGCCCAAAAATCACAAATAATTAGGAGGAATATCTATGGCGCTTGTACCTATGCGATTGCTGCTCGACCACGCGGCTGAAAATGGTTACGGCCTACCGGCTTACAACGTCAACAACATGGAGCAAATCCAAGCGATCATGCGCGCTGCTGACGAAACCAACAGCCCTGTGATTCTGCAAGCTTCTCGCGGCGCTCGCTCCTACGCTGGCGAAAATTTCCTGCGCCACTTGATTTTGGCAGCAGTTGAAACATATCCTCACATTCCCATTTCCATGCACCAAGACCACGGCAATGCCCCCGGCACTTGCTATTCTGCCATGCGCCAAGGTTTCACCAGCGTGATGATGGACGGTTCTCTGGAAGCGGATGCTAAGACTCCCGCCAGCTACGAGTACAACGTTCAAGTTACTCGCGATGTGGTGAATGTTGCTCATTCGATCGGCGTTAGCGTTGAAGGCGAACTGGGTTGCTTGGGTTCTCTGGAAACAGGGATGGGCGAAGCAGAAGACGGCCACGGCTTTGAAGGTGCGCTTTCTCACGATCAGTTGCTGACAGATCCTGAACAAGCTGTGGATTTCGTTGAGCAAACCGGCGTTGATGCTCTAGCAGTCGCGATCGGCACTTCTCACGGCGCTTACAAGTTCACTCGCAAGCCGACTGGCGAAATTTTGGCAATCAGCCGCATTGAAGAAATTCACCGCCGCTTGCCGAATACTCACTTGGTAATGCACGGTTCTTCTTCTGTGCCCCAAGAATTGCTGGAAATCATCAACAGCAACGGTGGCAAAATCCGCGAAACCTACGGCGTACCTGTGGAAGAAATCCAAAAGGGCATCAAGTGCGGTGTTCGCAAGATCAATATCGATACTGACAACCGTTTGGCGATTACCGCTGCGGTGCGTGAAGCTTTGTTTGCCAAGCCCGATGAGTTTGACCCCCGCCACTTCTTGAAGCCGTCGATCAAGTATATGCAGAAGGTTTGTAGCGATCGCTATAACTCTTTCGGTTGCGCCGGTCACGGTACAAAGATTAAGCAAGTGTCTTTGGATGATTTTGCAGCTAAGTATGCTAAGGGCGAATTGAGCTCCTCTGCTAAGAAGACTGTAGCTGTTTAAGAATTTTAGGTTTTAGATTTTAGATTTGTCTGAAGTCTAAAGTTACGATTGCCGGGTAGCTTTGAAGTTGCCCGGTTTTTGTTTGTGCAACTTTATCAGAAATTGGATTGAAAACCCCGTCCTTTTAGGACGACTTTTTCTTGCCCTTAGTATATTCTATTATGATAGCGAGAAGAGAGTTTCAATCCCCTTGCGGGGAAAAGTGAATGGCAACTTATATCGAACTCAGGTTAATATTAAGTAAGCAACAATTGAGGATGTAATTTATGAATACTGATTTGTTTAACAAGATTGCTAAAACACTCAAACAGCAATTTCCGAAAGCTACTGATGAATTTCTGATGCAACAAGCGCGTGAGATGTATGAAGCTGAAATGCAAAGAAGGTCAACGCTTTCTAAAGTTGAACAGTTGAGTGCAGAATTTGAAGACAAACTTTCTTGAGAATTTCACTGGGAGAAATCGTCTGAGCGCGACGCTGAAGACACCATATTTACTGTCGTTGTGTAAGTCCTGTTTGCAAAGGTTCTGCGGCTGCGATCGCATTTTCCCTACTTTTGCTTACAATGAAGCTAATTTTCCTTGGAAATTCAACCGTTTGAATCAAAGGTGAACGAATGGCAAAGGTTATTGCAGTTACAGAAGCTATTAAAAGCCTTGCTGAGGCTGAATCAAGGTTGAATTTGAGCCGAAATGAGGATGAGGCTTTTTTTACAGAGTGGCAAACCCAATTGCCAAGTCTCAGCGATTCTGAACAGACTGCTTTGGATACGCTACGACGCAGATTGCTATATCATAGAGCCGATGGAGAGTTGTTA
This sequence comes from Microcoleus sp. T3_A4, assembly GCF_036700465.1. NCBI lineage: Bacteria > Bacillati > Cyanobacteriota > Cyanophyceae > Oscillatoriales > Microcoleaceae > Microcoleus > Microcoleus sp. T3_A4. Next base: position 143,754 of record NZ_JAUBOY010000008.1, read on the forward strand.
GAAGGGGCAGTGACATTGCTGGTGGCATCCCCTTTGTTAGAACTGGCGGGATTCTACGATCCACCGTTTAGGATGAAGGTTGAAGCTGCGATCGAAATTGCGATCGATGATGGGGAAGAAACCCTGCGCGGACGAATTGATATCTTGATTTTGCAGAATCAGCTTTGGGTAATGGTTTTGGAGTGTAAGAAGACTACGATTTCGACGCGATCGGCATTACCTCAAGCATTAGCATACATGATGGCAAATCCTGATTTGGATAAACCGAGATTTGGTATGTTGACGAATGGCGATGATGTGTTGTTTGTGAAACTCAGGGCTCAACCTACAGCCGAATACGGGTTATCGCGGGCCTTTTCGATTTATACTGTGCGAAGTGAATTGCGATCGGCTTTTCAAGTCTTGAAGCATTTAGGCCAAGGCATTACTGCCATCTAAGTTACGGTGAAGGTATTGCTTCAACACAGGTGAAATCGTGTAAAAACTTGCTTGTTGTTCTATCAAGCAGCGGCGCGATAGAGATTGCAGCGCATTTAGAAAATCTGAAGCCGGAATTCGGTCATTTTCTAGCAATTTTGCCCGGTTCATTGGCTGGCTTTCTTTCGCTAACAAGGAGATTACTTGTTTTTCTAGTTCGGATAGGCGATCGAACTGCTGCTGTAAAATATCTTTCAAATCTTCTGACAACAATATAGTATCATTTGGTAATAACTCTGTCACGCCTCCACCCAAGTCTTGAATCAGATTCGCCACGCTTTTTAACCATAGGGGATTGCCTTGGTAGCGATGAATGAGTGCTTCACTGTTGTCGCTTTCTTCTAACCCATAATCTCTGAGTATTTCCCGTCCGGCTGCGATGTCTAAACCTTTGAGTTGTAAGGTGCGAAGAGAAGTATTTTGGTTTTTAGCTTGAGTCACTTCTCTCGGTTGTTCCCAACCGATTAACAGAAAGCAGCTTTGATGGGATAATTTTTCTATTTGTTTGAATAAAGTGCGATATTCTTCGGAGTCTGGTTTGTATTTTCCTGCCAATTGTCCGCTACAGAAAAGGTTGTGAACGTCATCTAAGACGATTAAACAGCGATGGTTTTGTAAATACTTAATCAGCGGTAAGCGTTTCTGGTTGGTTGGGGATGAATCTTGTTTTTCTGAATTTGAAAAAAGCTGTATTAGGTTAGATTGAAATTTATCTATACTGGGGAATTCGTCTAGTGTGTACCAAACTGCGTACTCAAACTCGTCTTTGATTTGTTGTACGAGTTGGACTGCTAAGGTGGTTTTGCCGATACCGCTGATGCCAGTGAGGGTGATGAGGCGACAGCGTTGTTGTAGAATCCAGGTGGTGAGGGTTTGGAGTTCGGGAGTGCGATCGTAGAAATCGCCTAATTCTGGCATCTGGCTTAAATCTTGATGCGAGGTTTCTTGATTTGGTGGGTGTGAGTTTGGTAGGTTTGGCGGGTGTCTGGCTTCTCCACAGGTGTTAAAACTACTAATTGCTACAACGTCTTTTGCAAAATTGGAGACATTTGAAACTTGCCACCTCTGCATTGCCGATCGAAAATTTGATTTACTGACTTTTTTTCCTAACTCTTTTGAGAGTATCTGCCATAATTCCATTCCAACCTCTCTAACACGAGCCTCAGAGAGGTTAACCTCCTTGGCAATCTCGTTGTAATCCTCATGTTGCCATGTCCCGCACAGGATTTTCTCTTGTAAGTCATTGAGATGCTTACCTGTTCGAGCAAATACCAGATCGTCTGCGAGTTTTACCACTTCCTTAAGGTTCATAGAGTCGGGTAGAGGTCAGGGTTGTTTGTATTGTATCCAACATTTACCAACATTTACCAACATTTCCCTATTTTGGAGCGCGTTATCAACGGGAAAAGTCCCGATAAATACCATACTTTTGGCAAGCCGACAAAAAATATAATTGCTAGTATGGATAAAGATCAAGTGTACTCCCTTGGAAATGTCAAATAGATGGAGCGACCTATAAATTTAATAAGAGATCAATGAGATGAAAGACAGCCTAATCGTAAAAATTCTCCAGGAAGGTGACAAAGTTTTGAATGTCTCACACCAGGGTGAAGAGATTCATATAGTAGTGCAGAAATCAAACGAGGAAGTTGTTGTTTGGGTTCTGTATCGCGATGAAAAAGGGCAGCCTATACTGTCTAAAAGACCAGAGATTACCATCACTTTTGGAGATGGCATGGTTGAAGCCAGGGCAACCGATTCTAATGGTCAACAATTTTTCTCTTTAACTACTTCATGAGGTGAACAGTGGGTAAAAAGTCTCTTAAAATAACAGTCAACAATTTGAATGATGAGAACTACGTTAAGGTTGCTTATCAGGTAGCTGAGTCAGTCAAGTCGGTTGCTCCAAATAGCACTATCTCTATTCTAGGGGCAAGTCCAGAAGTATTTGAAGGTTCCTCCAATAAGCAAATCAAGGGTGAGTAACATGGCAAGTCAAAGACGACCTCCTGAACACCTGAAGGCGCAGAGAGAAGTCAAGGTGAGGGATGGTAACGAATGTGAAATTTGCGCTAAAGTCTCCAAAATCGCCGATGGACACCATGTTATTGCTTACAGTGATGGTGGTCCGGCGGATTTGAAGAATATGATGACACTTTGCCCAGAGTGTCACAAGGCTTACCACCATGCAAAAATACAAGTAGATATTTGGCGATTTTAAATACAGAGTAAAGCTTGCCTAAAGTTTTTCTCCATAAGTTTAATATTTTAAAAACCTCAGTTTTGGTTACTGAGGTTTTTATTTTTATTGATTTATTTTTTAGGTGGTATACTTAATATACCAAGCATCTTTTTTATCGGAAACATGAGGCTTAGAGTCAGAGTCGTGTCGCTATTCCGTAGGGAATCGCTTTATCAAAATAAATAGCCCTCGCCTTACAAAAAAAATGGCGATCGCCCATCTTGCCTATTCCGTTGACACTCGTGTTACCCAACCTCTTTTTCCACTCACAATCTGATCCATTTTCACCATTTCAAAGGGCTATGGTTGCACTCCAGGCGTGAAGCGTAGCTATCCAATAGGGAATCGCCCCAGCAAAAAAAGGGATCTCGCCCACAGAAATATAGAATATTGCCTAACTGAGTGTTTGTAGCGCCGAAGTGCCTGTAAGGTTGGCATCAACTGTAGCTAATATTAACCCATAATAAATAGCTGTGGCCGCAATAAATCGGTCTCCGGGGTCTTGATGGGGTAGTGCAATCTCGCGACTTAAAACGGCAATGGCGTGATTCATTTGGGCTTCACGAGTTTCCAGAGTTTTTAAAGCTAAGTTAACCCATGTAACCGGATCTGGCTGTAAAGATATCCTTCCTTTTTCTGCAAGAATGAGCGTCTCCCAAATGCTAATTGGACTGAGCCAAAGTTCAGTATTAGGATCGGCGATCGCCCTTTGAAGTTGGAGCGATAGGCGTCGATCGCCGAGTAAATACCAAAGCCAAATGTGGGTATCCAGTAAAAGTTTCATTCTAAAACTTCCCACAGTTCGGCGACAGGAGCAATTAAATCTCCTAATATTTCACCGCTTCCTTTCATTGTGCCAAACACAGGGCGTGGGGTTTGGGTAGTGGCAGGATAGATAATCACTAATGGTTTTCCTTCATGGATGATGGTGAGGGGGGTTTTGGTACGTTCGACCTCTATAAGTAGAGTCTGGAGGGTTTGAGGTAATTCAGTCGTGGTAATTTGTGCCATCTGTTCACCTTTCACAATCTTATTCTATTTCTACTATGATAATGCGAGGATTAGACGGAAAGCGATGCTTGAGTGAAAAAAGATCGATCGCCCCTCACAGCAAATACCAAACACTGCGATGATTCTACAGAGTGCGATCGCACATAATCATCATCCCTAATTTGCGATCGACCTCCGGCATCAATTCTCAACAAAGCATCCGGCTGAAATTCGTTATCTGCGTCCAAGCACACAGTCGCATTGTCGCCCAATTCCACCCCAGCCAACCTCTAATTTGATTGTGTGGTTCGCCGTGACTTCTGAATGTTACCGATGATGCCACATAAAATATTTTTTCACTCTATTGAGTTAGCGAGAAAAATGTAAGCAAACATAGCATCGGGGGGCGAGTTTTGCCGCACTAAACTCGCTCCTACTATCAAATTATAACTAAATCCGCCCCTTAAACCTTCTGCTTCTTCCTTCGCGTCCTAGCGCTTACGCGCCGCTTCGCTAACGCGTCTTCGCGGTTCATTTCTAACACAAATACCCAATCCAAGTCGGCAAAACCTCCGGCGAACCGTACCACTTCCCCGGAGAACGAGGCGAATGCCAAACCCCATCCAACACCAGATTTTCGGCCCCATCCAAAACAGCAGCTTCCACCGGCGTAATTCCATCTCCCCAAGTTTCGCCCTTCCCCACAGTTAACTCGTAACTCTTATAAGCCAGCCAAGTCCCAAAACCGCGCTTGCCAAAAACAGCCTTCCCAGCAGCGCACACGTAGCGCACCTGCGGGTGAAAAGCCCCCGGATAGTGAATTTTGACAAAATCTAGATTTTTGCGCGTCCAGCGCTCTTGAGAGACGTGCGGCGTGCCTAAAGTGATTAAAGTATTCACATAAGGGTGAGCTTCCCACAAACCTGCGTCCTCAAGCACGTCGCCGTGAATCGTATAAGGCTTTTCGCCCAAATAGATGCGAGAAATCCAGCCGCCGGCCGAATGACCGACGAGATTGATCTGGGGAACGCCGTATTGCTGTAACATTTGTTTGACTGTCCGATCGAGCTGTCGCAAAATTGGCACCATCGACCGCCCACCAAAAGTCGGCAACCAATCTCCCTTGCCCAGAGGCACTGTTACTGTTGGGAAACCTCGATCGACCAAAGACTTTTCTAATTCCCGATAGTCGGAAGCAGCAGCAAAATATCCTGGTAAAATCACGGTTGGTAATGGCATTGTCAATTTTAGATTTTAGATTTTAGATTTTAGATTTTGCGGCCGGAGTGCTACGATCTGTTTTTCAAGTTCAAAGACGCTTGCCGAAGCATCCTTTGGATTGCTAGCATCTGCCGCTCGTTAAACCTTTTGCTTAGGGAATATCTACTTCTATGGCTCGCGAGCCGATTCAAACATGGTATTTTACCCTAGTTGTCGTTCACTTAGAAGACCGTTTTCTACTGGTACAAGAGCGCAAGTACGAGCAGCAGTGGTATCTCCCAGCAGGGCGAGTGGAAAAAGGGGAGACTTTGCTCGAAGCTGCTATGCGTAATACCCTTGAGGAAGCGGGCATTTCCATCATCATTGAGGGAATTCTCCGGGTAGAGCACACAGTGATGCCGAAGGGTAATGTGCGCCTCCGAGTCATTTTTGTGGCTCGTCCACAAGATAAGACGCCGCCCAAGAGTAAGCCGGATGAGCATACTTTGTGCGCGGGCTGGTATTCTCTCAAGGAATTAGACCAGTTGTCGTTGCGGGGAGAGGAAGTTCGAGAAATGTTTCAATATATGGCAAGCGGCGCTCCCATTTATCCCATCGACTTGCTCACCATCGAGGGAGCTCCTTTTAAAAATTACCGCTATCGCTGGTGAATCAAGAGGGTTTTGAGATTGCCGCCACAGCCTCCGCGTACAACGCGCAGCAACTCGATCAGTTTTGAGTTTTTTGAGTTCGTAACCGAATTGGAAACGCCGATCGAGCCAACGGATCGATCGTGTGTAATGAATAAATTAGGCCTCAGAACCCGAAAAAAGACGGTAGAGCAGTGGCACAGTCTGTTTTTTGCTCACCCCAGTCCGGCCCGTCTGAGACCCTGCTCACCATTCTCAACAATATCTGATAAACCGCGTATAGGACTCGGCCAAAGGGATTGGGCAAGAAAACAATGGTTTCAGCAATTAACAAAGTCCTCACCCTATTAGCGAGTGCTATACAAGCGTGGAACCCGTCAAAAAACCGGGTTTCTACGCTTGAGTGCTTGATGTGAGGGTCGCGAAATCTCAATAAAAGTCAATCGGGCAATTTCGATACCGACCGTGCTAAAATTATACCTTTGAATTCTCCAACAGCCACTTTTAAAATCACTCAAAAAAAATATCAATTAATAACTATTAACTTCCAATTCCCAATTATCAATTCTCAATTACCAATTCCCCATTCCCCATAGTCATGACTGACTCTTCCTCCCTAGCCAACACCCTTTCCGAACCGCTGCGCCAGCCTTTTTGGTGGGCAGCCCTAGCTTCTGTGGGCCTGCACGGAGTCCTCGGAGCAACCGCCCCGACGCTCTCAAACATACTTTATGGTGGAAATTCCTCAAAAAATATCCCCGGTTCTGTCGGCTTAGTAGAACTAACTCCCGCAGAAGTCAGCCGCCTGCCACAAACCATACCACCGAAACCGTCTAATACGCGATTTACGCCATTTACGATCGCACCAGTTCCCCTTCCACCAGCGCCCAAGTTAGCCCCACCCTTGCCCCCCGCACCTGATACCATCAACTTGCCCGCCATGCCGCCGGGAATGCCCCCTCCTGGATTCTTTTCCCCTCTCCCTCCTTCCCCTCTCCCGCCCTTCACGGCCCCAACAGCCCCGCCACCTCCCACAACTCCATCCCCAATAGTCAGAGCCCCCTCCCAGCCAATACCCACTTTCGTCCCACCCGTACCTCCTAGCGGTTTCCTTTTCCCACCTTTACCTGGTAATTTCGATCGCAATATCCCGCCACCACCATCGCTGAATGAAGCGCCCCAGATTCCCGGCGGCGGCTCGGAAGATGAAGCAGAAGCGCTCAAAAGGATTATAGCCAGTAGAGGCGGACTGCCACTATTTCCAGACGGAGCTCCAGTCTTTACCCCGGAATTCCCAATTGGCAGGAATGTGGGACCCGATGGAGTACCAAAATTGACTCAAAAAGATCCCAATAAAAGGACTCTCATCGCAGAAACTCAGTCCGGTCAACCGGGTTCAAACTTACCCACCGACAGAGAGACACTGCTGGCGGCTGGAGAGACCTATGTTGCTTTGTTTGAGAAATTCAAAAAGGCTTATCCTGACTTGGAAATGACAGGCCCGACTCCTGTGCCTGTGCCTTATCCCGTAACAGCTTGCTCACAAAAACTCCAAGGAAGAGCAGTTTTTGGAGCAGTTGTCAGCCCTCAAGGCTTGCTCAAGGCCGAGCCACAGCCGATCGTCCCCACGGGTTACGGTATTCTCGATAATGCGGCTAAAATTGCGATTATTAGCCCTTCTCTAACATTTGAAGCAGCCAGCACGCACAAGCTTTACCAACTGGATGTCGAGTTTAAGTACGACGAAAAAGTTTGTAGTGGCATTCCTGTCACCCCAACCAGGCCCAACCCACCAGGCCAGCAGCAGCCCGCGCCCGCGCCGACAGCGCCCAGCAGACCAACAGGCCAGCCGCCATCCCCAGCGCCTACTGAAGTGAAACCGCAGTTCGAGAAGCCGCCTGCCCCCTCAAACAAACCGCAGCCAGGGGCCCAACCGTCGCCGCCCGCACCCAAGCCAGGGGCTCAACCGTCGCCCTCGCCTGAACCGAAACCAGCCGCGGAACAGTCGCCTTCTCCTCAACCGCAACCCGCCGAAGAGTCCCCGCAGCCCGAAGCCGCACCATCTCCTGCCGCCGAAGAGTCTCCGCAGCCGGAAGCTGCACCATCTCCTGCCGCCGAAGAGTCTCCGCAGCCGGAAGCTGCACCATCTCCTGCCCCGGAAGTGTCGCCGTCACCGTCGCCGGAAGCAGCGCCATCTCCTGCTGCCGAAGTGTCGCCGTCACCATCGCCGGAAGCAGCGCCATCTCCTGCGGCTACCGAAAATTAATTGGGCATCGCTAATTGGCAATCGGTATTGTAAAACTTCGTTGAGTTTATAAGCAATTATAAACAATAGTAGTTAGTAGTTAGTAGGGTGCGTCAGCTTGAATATTTGTAGCTTCTCAAACGAATTTCTACTTGCTGACGCACCCTACTTTATCAACTAAGAACGAAGTTGTTTTTCGTCCGCCTGACCAGGCTGGGGACGATTGAACTTTTGACTACAAAGCTAATTACCTATTCCCCTTAATCTCTCAATTGTATTGAACTTTATACATTTGAAATAAGTCACCACTTTGCTTTTTTACTACCTTAGCGCCTGCAGCTTTAATCATTTTTTCCCAATCTTCTATTGTCTCTAAAAATACTTCTCCGGCTCGATAAGTTTCCAAAATTGCCCAATCTTCGGCTAAAGGAGCATTGGGGTTGAGGACATCAAAAACAAAATGACCGCCCGGTTTTAGTACCCGCTTTACTTCTCCCATGACAATACTCCAATAGTCTATGGGATAGTAACAGCTAAAGCCTGTAGCGAGGCATAAATCGAACTGAGCCTCCTCGTAATTTAACTGGTGAGCGGGGGCCCATTCTACACCTTTGAACAGCTTAGAATTGAGCTGAGGGCCGCGAGCGTTTAAGGCGTCTCGCGCTGCGCTGCTGATTTCTTGACCATAAAAATATGCTTCCCAATCCCGCCAAGGGTAGATGAGAAAGCTGACTCCGCAGCCAATGTCTAAACAGCGCTGATTTTTTTGAGGTTTGGCAATTTTCCAGAAGGGAGAAACTGTTTTTGCTTGGAGAGTTCCTGCGACTGATTCTAGGAAAATCGGCATTGCTTCGACTTCTTCGGGTAAAGCGAAAGCTTCTCCCCGGTATTCGCGATCGAATCGAGAAGCGACTTGCGACAGTAAAACTTGCCAGCTATCTGATTTTCCTTTAGCAAACCAAGTCTGCTCCTGACCCGCTACTGGGCGATCGGACTTTTTAGACATTCTTGAATTACCTTTTAGAAGCTTTGAGAGCTTTTGTAAAGTTTTGGCGGTAAGGCTTATTAAAAATTAACGCGGGCCAGAGCAGCGAGAGCTTCAGGCGATTTGCAAAACTTTGATCGAAGTTAGTGCGATCGAAACCATTCCAAAATTTCCAAATGCCGCCACCGTAAGCGATCAGCAATGCCAAGCTAATTAACGTACTCATTAAAAAAACCCCTAAGCAATGGATAGGATTTTGGGTCAGCTAGTCAAAGCGCTACCCTTAATCTATCATTTATCAGACGCCAAGGCGCACCGATAGCTGTAGTAATTCCACCTTCAGAAAGAGACTTTAAAATCCCCGCTGGCCACAAACTTAAAAATAACACCCCCGAAATAGCTTTCACCGAGCAAGCAAGAAGGGACTTCTGTCAAAAGTCGAGGATTCTGAGGACTTATACGATTGAAGAATTAAAGAATTGGGAATGACTGATGACAGAAGGGTTTCGAGTACGGGCCTACAGTTGCATTCTTTTTTTTAACTGGTATTACCTAACATCACATCCCCTACAAATCCGAGCTCGACCGGGGGATTGGTGCGATGTAGCAAGTTCTAATTCGGTTGAAATCGGTTGCTGTTGGGGGACGGCCTGGCCGAACGGGATTTACCAGACGTGTCACTACTCGAAGATATTTAAGTAAGAACTGATTGCTGGTGGCCGACGAATTACAGCAGGCAAACTTTTTCTAGCGGACAATAGCGGTAGAGAGCTTTTTAAGCAAGGAGGATTTTATGCGTGCAGTGCTGATGGCTGGGGGATCGGGAACGAGGCTCAGACCCCTGACGTGCGATTTGCCCAAACCGATGGTGCCGATTCTGAATCGCCCGATCGCAGAACACATTATTAATTTGCTAAAAAGGCATCAGATTACGGAAATTATTGCCACGCTGCACTACCTTCCCGATGTCATGCGCGAATATTTTACTGACGGGGCAGAGTTTGGCGTTCAAATGACTTACGCTGTGGAGGAAGACCAACCGCTGGGTACGGCTGGTTGCGTCAAAAATATTGCTGAACTGCTCGATCGAACTTTTCTGGTCATCAGCGGTGACAGCATTACAGACTTCGACTTGACGGCAGCGATCAAATTTCACCGTAGCCAGCAATCCAAAGCCACGTTAATTTTAACTCGCGTTCCCAACCCGATGGAATTCGGCGTCGTGATTACCGAGGAAAATTACCGCATCAGCCGCTTTCTGGAAAAGCCTTCTAGCAGCGAAATTTTCTCCGATACTATCAATACCGGCATTTATATTTTAGAACCCGAAGTCTTGGATTACCTGCCGGTAAATCAGGAGTGCGACTTCTCGAAAGACTTGTTTCCCCTGCTACTGGAAAAAAATGAGCCTATGTACGGCTACATCGCTGAGGGTTACTGGTGCGATGTCGGCCAGCTAGATGTTTACCGGGAATCTCAGTACGACGCGCTGCGGGGAAAGGTCAAACTGGATTTGAGCTACTACAACGAAGTTCGATCTGGACTTTGGGTAGGTCAGAATACTTTTATTGACGATAGCGCGATCATCGAAGTACCGGCGATGATCGGCAACAATTGCCGGATTGCAGCCCGAGTTAAAATCGATGCTGGTACGGTGATCGGAGATAACGTGACTGTCGGGGCCGACGCCAACCTCAAGCGTCCTATCGTCTGGAACGGAGCAATTGTCGGTGAAGACGCTCATCTTAGGGCCTGCGTGATTTGCCGGAGCACCCGCGTAGACAGGCGCGCTCACGTCCTCGAAGGTGCTGTCGTCGGTTCAATGTCCATTGTGGGAGAAGAAGCACAAGTGGGGCCAAGCGTGCGCGTCTGGCCGAGCAAAAATATTGAATCCGGCGCTCTATTAAATCAAAATTTAATTTGGGGAGAACAAGCTAAGCGGAATTTGTTCGGTCAGCGTGGCGTTCAAGGACTGGCAAATGTGGATGTTACTCCGGAATTTGCAGTGAAATTGGGCGCGGCTTATGGCTCGACTTTGAAACCGGGGACTTCGGTATCGGTTTCTCGTGACCAGCGGAGCATTTCGCGGATGGTTTCGAGGTCTTTGATTGCTGGTTTGATGTCGGTGGGAATTAATGTGATCAATTTGGAATCGACGGCAATTCCGATCGCGCGCACGGTTTCGTCTACGCTGTCGATTGCTGGCGGCATTCACGTTCGCATTTCGCCCGATCGCTCCGACCACATTTTAATTGAATTCTTCGATATCAAAGGCATCAATATTACTAAAGGAGCTGAGAAAAAAATCGAGGGGGCTTATTTTAAGGAGGATTTGCGGCGAGCTCTAATTCCCGAAATTGGAGAGATGACGTACTTTAACCAAGCTCTCGAAGTGTACAACCGCATTTTTGAGCGGCAGATGAATGTTGAGGCAATACGCTACAGCAATTCTAAGGTGGTAATCGATTACGTTTACGCGGTTTCTGGGGCAATTCTGCCCCAAATGCTCGCCAAGTTCGGCTGCGATGCGGTGGTGCTCAATGCTAGTCTCAAGCAGACTTCTCTAAGCAACGGGGAACGGGAATATTTGCTCGACCAACTTGGCCGGGTGGTGAAAGCACTCAGCGCTAATTTTGGAGTGCAGGTATCGGCTAACGGCGAACAGCTAATTTTGGTAGATGAGTCTGGGATAGCGATTCGTGGGGAAATGCTGACGGCGTTGATGGTAAATTTGATGCTGACTTCTCATCCCAAAGGTACAGTAGTAGTGCCGGTGCACGCGTCTTCTGCGGTGGAGGCGATCGCCCGACGCTATCAAAGCAAGGTAATCCGCACGAAGGCGAACCCAACTGCTTTGATGGAAGCCGCTAACAGGAACCCGAATGTGGTTTTGGGCGGCAGCGGCCTTATGGGTTTTATTTTCCCGCAGTTGCATCCCGGATTTGACGGAATGTTCTGCATTGCTAAAGTGATAGAAATGATGACGATTCAGGAGCGATCGCTCGGACAGATCAAGGCGGAACTTCCCCGCATCACCCACCGCAGTTACAGCGTCCGCTGTCCTTGGACTATCAAGGGTTCGCTGATGCGACATTTAGTAGAAACTCATTCGCCCGATCGTTTAGAATTATTAGATGGAGTGAAGATTTTTAACTACAGCGACGACAATTGGGTATTAGTTTTACCCGATGCTAGTGAACCGACGGTTCATATCTTCGCCAACAGTGAGGATCGAGATTGGGTATCTGAAACGTTGAAGGAGTACCGTGCCCTCGTTCACGATTTTGTCACTCAAGCCGAGGCGGCGGTTCTCCAAGATAAATTTGGTAACGTGTAATCGGGAATTGGTGACAACTAATAGCGATCGGGCGCAGAAAAATCAGTAATTACCAATTACCAATTGGCAATTGGCAATTCCCCAAAGCAAGACCCGCAAGTCATCGGTACACGGATAGCTATTTCTTTCTTCTTCCTTCTTCCTTCTTCCTTCTTCCTTCTTCCTTCTTCCTTCTTCCTTCTTCCTTCAACATCCAATTCCCAATTACGCACAGAGAACAGATGAATAGCTGCATTTTGATGGCGGAAATAATTCAACAACCGCAACTCCGTTATACTCCTGACAATCAACTTCAAATTGCTGAGATGCTGGTGCAGTTTCCAGGCCCAAAACCTGAAGATCCGCCCGAACATTTGAAAGTGATAGGATGGGGCAATTTTGCTCAAGAAATTCACGAGAAATATCACGAGGGCGATCGCGTGATTATTGAGGGGCGGCTGAGCATGAATACGATCGAAAGAGATGGTATTAAAGAAAAGCGCGCTGAACTGACAGCTCAAAGGATTTACAGTGTAGGCGCCGATGCAATGAGTTCGGCTCCCGCAGCTAGAACGGCCCCGGAACCGGCTCAAATTCGCGACACCGCTCCGGCTAATGTGCCGAGCAATGTAGTACCTTTAGGCTCGCGGAACCGCAGTTCTAACAGCGCTCCAAGCGGCCCTAACCGCACGTCTAGTTCGGATTGGAACTCGCATCAGTCTTCAAATTCTGAGTCCGAGCGCCAGTCGGGTTCGTCTAACGAACCGGAAAATCCCGATTACGATCCGATTCCGTTTTAAAAATTAGGGTGCATCACTTTACGAGCGATCGCAAAACTTCGCCCTTCGATCGAAAGTGACGCACCTTAATTTAAGAGCGATCGCACTTCAGGAAAAAAAGGGCGATCCTCTTCGAGGGCTGCACTAACGAATTTGGCCCAACTACGAGCTCTCATTGCAAATTTTACAGCTCGATTGTCACAACTTTTTTCTTGCTTTTTTCGTCGCGCAGCACGACTGTATTGTAGGGTGATGTATCCGTGCCCAGCGGAATTGGCAGCTTAAAGCTGCCGCTCTTATGCTTAAGTTCGCCTAAATCAATGCTTTTCGTTATATTGCCATCTGTTGCCAGATAAGCGGTAAGTTCGCCTTTATAATCTTCAATCAAAAAGTCTCTGAAGAAAACGACTTCCCCAGCCTCGGCATCGATAGCAAGGATGACCGTACCGCTAAACGTTGCGCCTTTTTCTTCTTCATCAACCGTCGCCATTTTAATTTCCGAGGGGTCTTGACCGGACATATCTGCCATAAATTTTTTCTCCTGAGCAAAGCGCAATAATTAACAAGAATATTACCTGACGCTAGGGGCGATCGCAAAACTCTTAGGACGTATTTCTGCATCGGTCTTGCTTCTGTCTGAGGTTATAGAAGCCCGCGATCGCGCATTATACCGCCAATTACTCTCAATTCTTAAGTCAGTAAGTACAGACAGTTAAAATTATCTCTTTGATACCCCCAAGTCTCGCAAACACCGCCGCGCTAATTCGATTCGATATTTAGCATCTTTAGTCTGGAGTTTTTAATTGAGTGGGTGGAGAATCAAGCCTGATATTTTTGATAATTTAAGAGCGATCGCACTTTGCTCAATAAAGGGCGATCGCCCTGAAAAATTATTATTTCCAGTAACGGGTCAAAATCCGCATTACTTCACCTGCGATCGGGGATGGTAAAGGCGGGCTCCATTCACCAACTTCTGCAAAACCCAAAACGTGCAGCAGATTGATGAGGCTTTCTACTCCTTTGGGAATCCCGCAAATCAACAATCGGATCGGTTGCTTTCCGGTGGGTGCGTCGGGAATTTCTTCGCGAAGGAGTTCGGGAACTGACTTGGGCTGTGATATCATGAGTTTTAACTAAACAATAGTCGGATAGCGATCGCCCTTGAGTTTTCGAGGCAAAGGGGCGATCGCTTTTCCGTTTGTACATCCTCAGCATAGTTCATTCGCTGCTGCCAGTCAAGCGATACGACAAAAAATATTGCCGATACGGCAACACACGTGTCAGTGAAGGTTGCAGGATGCTAACATCACCTTGCAAAGTCCTGGCTAGTAGTTGAGCACCCGCAGTGATCCGTTGGAAATTGGCAGTTGTAATGGCCGATCGCAATATCAGCAATAAAGAATTGGCGGCTAGAGTTGGGATGCACCCAACATCTGTTTCTAAAATCAAAACCCGCCGCCGGCTGACAAGAATTGATGAAACAACTCTTGATGCTTTGTGCAAAGCACTAAACTGCCAACCGGGAGATTTAATGGTGTATGAGGAGGAAAATTCCGATCGCACTTAAAAACCGACTGCGATCATTATTACAGCGGTTCCCGCTGTTATGAGGTACAATCAATAATAATGAAATATCATTGTGTAATCAAACCTAATGAAAGCAT
>NZ_JAUBOY010000075.1:0-19584 GCF_036700465.1 Microcoleus sp. T3_A4
GATGGAAATCCATGAGCTTAGCCTCTAGCATAAAGTTCCTTAATTATACAGTTTCCACCGCAAACCCAGAAGAGCCCCAATTACTGTGACTTTTTGGCCTCGATAAAAAGGTTTGACCGCATAGGCTCTAGTCCCTAGTTGGGAACGTGCATGACTTCTGCTTAAACAAGCGTAATACTCCAGTCTCATCTAAAAATACTAGATTTTCTGGGTTGATATGCTTGACTTTTTCCCAATACTCTAACCTTAACTTCATGACTCTTTCTGTGCCTGCTTGGCTACTCCTGACTGTTTTTTTTTACGATTTAATCCCAACTTCTGTAAGGCGTTACACATGGCTGTTCTACCCACCCAATTTCCCGTCTTTTGGGCAAATAACTCACACAATTCTAGTAAGGTTGCATCGGGATGTGCTGCCACTATTTCCCTCAAAGAAGCTGTGGAATTATTCAAATGACTGTATCTCGGTTTTCCCCTGGGTTTCGGCTGTAAATTCCCCTCTATTTTTTGTTGCTTGACCAGTTTTTGAAAAGAGCTTTTACTGACGGAAAATATCGCTGCTGTTTTTCTGATCGACAGCTTCTGATCTTGATGAGCTGCTACTATTTTTGTTCGCAAATCTACTGAATATGCTTTCATTGGTGTATTATTTTTAGTTGATTTTATTGTACCTCATAACATCCGGAAGTGCTGTAATTCAACTATTGATTTAGCATAGTAAGTAAGGAAGAACCAAACAAGCTACAAAACTCTATCTCCAAGAATATCCATTATTAGAACCCCGACTTCTTAAAGAAGCCGGGACTCTAGCTACTCTTACAAATTGCAACTCATATCCCCAGATAATTGACTGAAACGCGCATTTTCCCGATAGTCTACCGGACAATCAATCACGCAAGGGACATCTTGAGCCAGGGCTTCTTTCAGAATCGGAATAAAATCGGTTGCAGATTCCACTCGATAGCCTTTTAAACCCATACTTTCCGCAAATTTCACAAAGTCGGGATTGCCAAATTTGACGAAATCGGAATGACCAAAATAATCTTGCTGCTTCCATTCAATTAACCCGTAACCGCCGTCATTAAAGATCAGCGTCACAAAATTAGTACCGACTCGCAAAGCAGTTTCTAACTCTTGGCAGTTCATCATAAAACCGCCGTCGCCGGTGGCTGCTATTACTTTGCGATCGGGATAAACGAGTTTTGCAGCCACCGCACCGGGAATCGCAATTCCCATCGCCGCAAATCCGTTGGAAATCAAACAGGTATTCGGGCGATCGCAATGATAGTGCCGCGCGATCCACATTTTGTGAGCTCCCACATCAGAGATAAGAATATCTTCCGGGCCCAGGACTTGCCGCAAATCGTAAATGAGTTTTTGTGGCTTAATCGGGAAACCGTCGTCGGCTGCATATTGTTCGTAGCCAGCGCGAATATCAGCCCGCAATTGCTTAGCAAAAGGGTCTACTTTCTCCATGCGATCGGCACGCTGCAAAATTTCATTGAGGGAATCAGAAATATCTCCCACAACTTCTATAATAGGAATATAACTGCTGTCAATTTCTGCTGGCAGAGATCCAATGTGAATAATCGGAATTTTTCCTTCTGGATTCCACTTCTTCGGGGAATATTCAATCAAATCGTAGCCAACAGCAATCACTAAATCCGTTTCTTCAAAAGCACAGCTAATATAATCCCGTTTTTGCAATCCCGTCGTCCACAGTGCCAAAGGATGAGTGTAAGGAATTACACCTTTGCCCATGAAAGTATTAGCTACAGGAATATTCAATCGAGTAGCAAATTGTGTCAAAGCATCGCTGGCGTTAGCGCGGATCGCGCCGTTTCCTACTAAAAGCAGAGGACTTTTTGCCTTAGAAATTGCCACAGCGGCTTTATTCAAGCTTTGGTAAGCGCCAAAAGTTTTTTCGCGGTTGTCCTTGGCGAGCGGCTGTCCTTCAGCAGGCATTGCTGCGATGTTTTCAGGTAAGTCAATGTGAACTGCTCCCGGCTTTTCACTTTGAGCTACTTTAAAGGCTTTGCGGACAATTTCTGCCGTCGTGCTGGGGCGAACAATTTGAGCATTCCACTTAGTAACTGGCGCAAACATCGCAACCAAATCTAAGTATTGGTGCGATTCTATGTGCATCCTGTCTGTGCCGACTTGTCCGGTAATTGCTATTAAAGGAGCGCCGTCTAAGTTGGCGTCAGCAACTCCTGTCATTAAGTTAGTTGCGCCTGGGCCCAAGGTGGACAAGCAAACGCCGGCTTTGCCGGTGAGACGACCGTAAACGTCGGCCATGAAAGCCGCGCCTTGTTCGTGGCGAGTAGTAATAAATTTAATTGAAGAGTTTCTCAGGGCTTCTAAAATTTCTAAATTTTCTTCTCCAGGAAGTCCGAAGACGTATTCGACGCCTTCATTTTCTAAACATTTTACCAATAGTTGAGCTGTGTTCATTTCCGTTTCTCTCCTCGGTTAATGGTTTTTTTTGGTCTTTTTCAACCGATCGCCAAAATACTAAATGGGAATTTTTAACCGCAGGTAAACGCAGATAAACGCAGACTTATGTAGATTTGTGCGATCGGTTGATAGAGTGGGAGCTTATTTCACCCACACTGTTTTTATGTTAACAAATTCGTGCATTCCTTGGATGCTCAATTCGCGTCCGTAACCGGAGCGTTTGATGCCGCCAAAGGGCAATCTGGGGTCGGATTTTACTAAACCGTTGATGAATACCGCGCCGGCTTCTAGTTCGGAAATAAAGCGATCGCTCTCTGAGTTTACTGTAGTCCAAGCTGACGCACCCAAGCCAAAAGATGTGCTATTTGCCAGTTCGATCGCCTCATCGATGCCTGCAACCCTGAATACTAAAGCTACGGGCCCGAAAAATTCTTCTTGACGCGCCGCAGCATCCGGGGGAATATCTGCCACAATAGTTGGCAAGTAGAAATTGCCGGCATTCTCTGACAATGGGCGACCACCTGTCAGAAGTTTTGCTCCCGATTGGATGCAAGTTTGCACTTGATTGTCCAAGTCTTTGAGGATTGCCGGAGTAGCTAAAGGGCCGATATCGGTTTCGGGCAACATCGGATCGCCGACTTTTAATTGCTCGAATTTTTCGACAAATCCTGTGATAAATTCGTCGGCAATCTCTTCTGCTAAAATAAAGCGTTTGGCGGCGATGCAAGATTGACCGTTATTGAGCATCCGGGATGTCACAGCAGTTGATAAAGCTGCTGCTAAATCGGCGCTGGACATCACAATAAATGGGTCACTTCCTCCCAATTCCAGGACTACTTTTTTCAAATTTTTGCCCGCATTTGCTGCCAAACTTTCACCCGCTGGTTCGCTACCAGTGAGGGTTGCTGCTTTGATACGATCGTCCGCAACGATATCGGCTACTTTGTCGGCGCCGACTAACAAAGTTTGAAAAACTCCTTCGGGAAAGCCAGCAAGCGTAAAAATTTCTTCGATTTTCAAAGCGCACTGCGGCACGTTGGAAGCGTGTTTGAGCAAGCCAACATTGCCCGCCATCAGCGCCGGCGCCGCAAACCGAAAAACTTGCCAAAATGGGAAATTCCACGGCATAACGGCTAAAATAGCGCCCAGCGGTTGGTAGCGGACAAAGCTGCTGCTAGCGTCAGTGGTTGCCGGTACGTCTGCCATAAATTGAGCGGCATTTTTGGCGTAATAGCGGCAAACTAAGGCGCATTTTTCCACTTCGCCGATCGCAGATTTGAGCGTTTTGCCCATTTCCAGGGTCATCATTTCAGCGTAAATTTCGCGATCGCGCTCCAAGATGTCTGCAGCTTTCTGCATCCACAGGGCTCTCTGCTCAAACGGTAGTTGGCGGTATTTTTTAAAAGCTTGCTGTGCTAATTCCAGCTTAGCTTCTATTACCTCATCCGCGATCGGCTCGAAAGTTTTCAGCGTTTCTCCCGTTGCCGGGTTGATAGTAGCAATAGCCATTGTTTCATCTCCTGTGTGAAAAACACAAAACTCCCTGCTAGTTTTGAGCCGAGGCAGGGAGTTGTATCAAGGTATTACAAAATAGGAATTTACCAGCCACGTTTTCTTTCAGATGTTGCCAAGTTGCAACTGCCGCGATTTGTTTAAATTTCTCCTACTTTTAATTATAGTTCAGAGTCTCGATCGCAAATCTTAAGAAAATTTGTCTTTCTGAAATCACGCACAAATCTCAAGAACAGGCGACGCCGGCCTGTTCCATAAAAATTAAATGTTCTTCTGGGGCGGGACGCCCGCCCCAGACAGCTTGATTCACAATTAATGGTGCAAGATGGATTAAATATCTGATCGGGTGTCCCGCCCGCCTTGCATTCTCAAGAACAAGCCCGACGGCCTGTTCCACTAAACATTTCTCAATTCCTCTCCCTCAAACAGACTGTTCCTGGACGTAATCCTGCACGTAAGACTGATAGTAATACCTGCTGCCTTTATCGTTATTCGCCACCATTCCCAACAGCGGAATCCCCGCCATTTTTAAATCTTCAAAAGCCAACACCAGGGCCTCCCGCTGAGTTTGATGCAGCCCTACTACCAGCATCAATCCGTTAGTGTGAGCCGCCAACAAATTCGCATCCGCCAAACCTAAAAGCGGCGCAGTATCGTAAATAACCAAGTCAAAATGACTTGACAAAGCTGCCATTAAATGCTGCATTTTGCGGGAAGAAAGCACCTTTGTGGGATCGAGAGGAACCGGGCCGGAAGTTAACACAAACAAATTTTCATCGCGGGGCGATCGCAAAATCACCTTTTGCACATCTACATCATCAGCAATCACATTGTGCAAGCCTTGCCAATTCGGTAAACCCAGCATTTCGTGTACCTGCGGGCGCCGTAAATCCCCATCCACCAACAGCACTTGCTGGCCCATTGCAGCCGCCGCCCGCGCCAGATTTACTGCTACCGTAGACTTGCCGTCACCTACTTGACAAGAAGTAATTACGCAAGAATTGATCGGAGTTTCAACGTTTAGTAAACGAATATTCGCATTGAGCGATCGAAAAGCTTCTTGAAAAGCATCCGTCGGCATCGGCGAAATTGCCACATCCACCGGGCTTGTCTCAGCAGGAGGAAGTCTCAAAATTTTATCGCTAGCAGGAATTACCCCCAACAAAGGCAGGCGAATCGACTGTTTGACATCCTCTGGAGTTTGGAACACCGTTTTATTTTTAAATCGTTCCGCCAACTGCGCCGCCAGCATACCGAACAGCAAACCAGCCAATCCCCCCAAAGCCAAATTCAAAGGCATAATCGGAGCAACAGCCCTCAAGTCGCCATTTTTGTAACGCGGAATTTCCGGCTTAGCAATAACTTCCCAAGCCACCTCTTTTTTGCCCACAGATTCAAGCTGCAAAGCTTGCTGTTTTGCCAGCAAACCATTCAGCGTATTGTTAGTTAAATCCAACTCGCGCTGCAAATCGGAATAGCGCCGCAAAATCACCGGGAATTTTTGAGAGTATTGATTCAACTGCTTAGCAGCTTGTTCCAAAACTTGATTCCGCACGCCCAGCACCTGAATTAAATTAGCAGTACCGATAAACTGCTCGATTAACTTAATCCGCACCGGATCTTGAAAAGCCAGCACTTGTGAATTTACCTTAGCCAAATCAGTTCCCAGAACTTGTTGGGCTTCTTTCTGCAACAAAGGAATCAGGTTCTTGCGCTGTTCTCGCAACAATTGCATTTGCGGGGTTTCGTCTGTAAACGTAGCCGAGTTAATCGCAATTTGCCCTTCTAATTGTTGCAATTGAGTCAGCATCCCTTGATAGCGGGGAGCTTGACTGAGAGCCGACGCCATCAGCGCTTGCTGCTGGTTCAGTCCAAGCTGATTTTGTAGATTAGAATAGAGCAATCTCTGCTGGTTTAACTGCGTTTGCGCGTCCAATCTTTGCGCTTGAAGTTGGCTGATTTGCTGCGAAAGCTGTTGGGTTTGAATTTGCGGATCGATGAAATTGTACTGCTGCCGCAATTTTTGAATTTCTGTTTGCAGAGCTTGTTGGCGCTTTCGCTGGTTGGGAATTTGCGATTTCACAAAATCCAAAGTCTGACTAATTTGAGTGGTGGTATCTTGCACGCTGTAGTTGCGGTAGCCTAGCGCAACTTTTTCCAAAACAAACTGAATTTTTTTCGGGTCATAATCCCGATATCTAACTTCGATAATCTTGGTATTTTTGAAGCGATTAATTGACAACCTAGTTTCCTGAGAAAACGGCAAATTATCTGCTTTTTGGTTCAAGAGGTAGTTGTAATTTATTTCGGGATACTTAGCCTGCAACTGTTTAATAATCGGCGACATTACTTGCGGACTTTGCAAAACTTGAATTTGGGATTCGTAGTCAAAACCGCCCTTTTCTTGCGTCGCCGGGGCCGCTGGTTGCAGTTTCAGCTCACCGGAGTAGATTTTGGCTAAAGTATTTTGCGTAACCGCTGGCTCTACTAATAATTGAAAGCGCCCTTCGTACTCGCTTTTTTGATTCAGTGTCCAGGCGAAAACTCCGGTAGTCACTGCAGCTGCTACACCGATGACTAAGATTGAGCGACTGCGGCAAACTTCCCAAAAACTTAACTCTTCTGCCTCGGTTTTGTTTCTGCCTAAAAATTGATCTTCTTCATAAAGCCCAGAAGACATTTTTTGCAGATCAGCGGTTTTTTTATGATTAAACAGTGCTACTTGAGATTGTTTCCCTGGTTTCATTGGATTTCTACAACTTATTAGTTTAAACGTCTGTATTGGTGGCGGATTTTCAGGAAATCGGTTGATTCCTCGATATTTCATTACCAAACCGCAATTTTTTTATAAAGCGGATTTCTGAGGTCTTAATGCTAGTCTCTTCAAATCACCGAAAAATATCGAATAACCGAAATATTCCTAACAGCGGGCTGAGAGGAGCGAGAGTTCCGCCTACATTATCAGAGAACGTAGCGCGGCCCGATCGCCTTACCATAATTACATCATTATTTTGCAGTTTGGGATTAGTTGCTTCATTGGCCGTTGCAGAAAAATCAACCTTAACAGTTAGCTGCGAAACGGTGCCGTTAGGATTGAGGCGAATTAAATTCACCGAATCCATTTCTGCCCGCGCTTTATTAAAACCTCCCGCTGCTACCAGCGCTTGATTTAAAGTAGTGTTGGGCAGCACCGCAATCGCTCCCGGTTTCACGACTTCTCCCACAATGTTCACCTTAATAGTATCCGGTGAAAAATTAGAATTAGCAACTTGTTCGTCTTGGGTTTCATCGAGGTTTTCGGCTTTGGGAACGATTACCGTATCTCCCTGTTGTAGCGCTAAATCTTGGGATACATCTCCCCCTTCCAAAAGTTGCCACAAATTCACATTAATAATTTGTTCTGTACCCGCCCGTGTCAGGCGGCGAACTTGTATTTGTCGGATATCAGCTACCGGCGTAATGCCGCCCGCCATTTTAATTGCCCTCGTTACAGTTTGCTGCAAAACATTTTCGCCGCCGTTGGTTTCGCTGGCAGCAAACAAACCAGAATTTTCACCCATTTCATTCTCTTGTACCCTACTTTGAGCCTCTTTTGCCAAAGTATAAGTACCGGGGCGAGTTACTTCGCCCACCACAGCAATATTAATTGGTTGAGTGCTTTGTCCGGTAATGTTAGCTACTGCTAAAGTCGGTGCTTCTTGGCGGTTGAGGCTAGTTACAGTGGGAATAAATATAGTATCGCCGTCGCGTAAAGTCATATCGGCCCGCAAATCGCCGTTTTGCAATAATTCCCACAAATCCACACTAATAATTTGTTCCGGTGCGTTGCGCTGGGGGCGGCGAATTTTGATTTGCCGCACGTCTGCTGACTGGGTAATTCCGCCGGCCATTCGCAGAGCCCGCGATATCGTTGGCATTTGAGTTCCCATTTGCTCTGCTGTGCCTCCGGGGCCTGCTGCTGAGGATATTGTATAGGCTCCGGGGCGGTTGATTTCGCCCGCGATCGCAATTTGCAAAGGACGCGGCGCCAGCAGTTTGAGGGTAATCCAAGGACGTTTAAGGTATTTGCCGTATTTGTCTTTAACAGCATTAGAAGCTTGTTCTAAGGTCATCCCGTACACCGAAACGCTGCCAATTAACGGCAAATTTAGGGAACCGTCGGCCTGTACTTGGTGTTGACCGTTGGGGCCGCTGTATTCCGGGACGTTGAAGATGTCCATTTGAATACGATCGCCCGCGCCTAAAGTGTAAACTTCCGATCGTACACTTGAAGGTTCACTTGCCGGCAATCCCGGCAATCCCGGCACTGCGGGTACCGGTACAGGAACAGGAGAACCCGCATCAGCAGGAGGAGGAGGAGGAGGCATAAGCTGGGCCGCCGCAGGAAATGAACCCACTACCGCGAGCACTGACACTGTTAAACTTTGGGCAATTAAACTTTTGACAGCATTGCTTGCCCAATCACCAAGCTTGCAGCTTTTGCTGGAAATGTCTCCCTGAGCCCCTCTCCTTGCAACAAAGGGGAGAAATTCTTCCCTTTCCCTCTCCGCGAAGGGGACACAAGGGTGAGATTTTTTCTCAAGTTGCACCTTGCGTGAATAACTTTTCACCACCATCGCTTTTTGCCCCTATCCTCATCCAAGCCCGCCAACATCAAATGTAACCCAACTCTTCTAACTTGCTTAGAACTTTTTTAACACTCTCTTCCACAGTTTCTCGCTCTGTGTAACAAATAATCTCAGGATTAAGCGGTTCTTCATAAGGATCGTCAATTCCCGTAAAACCCTTAATTTCTCCTGCTCTCGCCTTAGCGTATAGCCCCTTGACATCGCGACCTTCGCACACTTCTAACGGCGCTGTGATATATACTTCAACAAAATTGGGCTCCATTGCTCTAATTTCGTCGCGAATTGCTCTGTAGGGGCTAATAGCTGCTGTCATTGCCGCTACTCCATTGCGGCTCAGCAGGTGAGCTACAAATCCAATCCGCCGAATATTAGTATCTCGGTCTTCTTGGCTAAATCCCAAACCTTTTGACAAGTTGGTGCGAACGACATCTCCATCCAATATTTCAACTTTGCAACCTCTTGCCTTCAATTCGGGTTCGAGAGCTTTGGTGATAGTTGTCTTGCCGGAACCGCTCAGCCCGGTGAACCACAATATAAAACCTTTTTCCATTTTCAATTGCTTGGTTAGTAGTGAATAGTGGGGAATTTACGCGACGTATTATTTTACTGTCTCGGTTCCCCATTTTCTGATTCTTTTTGATTTGAGATGCGATCTGACTTTCACAATAACTAATTTTTTTTATTAACCGCAGAGGACGCAGAGGACACAGAGGAAGAGGGAAGAGGAGAAAGAGGTCTTTTTAAAATCCGTAGGGTGCGCCAGTGCACCTTACATTCAATGGGCGATAACAAACGCCGAACATCTATCCGTAGCGCACTCATCACCTTACTGAGCCTTTCGCAATCTAAAATCTAAAATCTAAAATCTAAAATGGTATTGCCCATGTCTTCGGTCTTAAAAGCAGATGTTTTGGTAGTCGGTGGCGGCACCGGTGGCACTGCAGCAGCCGTGCAAGCAGCCCGCCGAGGTGCCAAAACTATTTTAGTCAGCGAATTCCCCTGGCTGGGAGGAATGCTGACAACAGCAGGCGTTGCTGCCCCCGATGGCAATGAATTAGCAGCTTTTCAAACCGGTTTGTGGGGCGCGTTTTTGCTGGAACTCCAGCAGCGACAGCCGGGAGGTTTGGATTGGGGCTGGGTAAGTTTTTTTACTTACGATCCCCGCATCGGTGCTGAAATTTTCGCTGATTGGGTTAAATGTTTGCCGAACTTACAGTGGATTTGTGGACAAAAAGCTCAAGATGTGCTATACGAAGAATCTCGCATTTCTGGCGTTCGGTTTGCAGATTTTACGGTTTCGGCCAAAATCACTTTGGATGCCACGGAATTGGGAGATTTGCTGGCTTTAGCGGAAGTTGGGCACCGCTGGGGTTGGGAATTCCAATCCGAGTGGGGAGAACCCAGCGCGCCGACTGCCTCTAATGCTCTCACAGAGCGCTATTCGGTGCAAGCTCCGACTTGGGTGGCAATCATGCAGGATTTTGGTAAAGGTGCTGTTGCCCCAAAAATTCCCGCGCCGCCAGTTGAAAATCCCGATCGATTTATCGGTGCTTGGGACGGTTACACTCCCGAACAATTTCTCAATTACGGCAGGCTGCCAGGGGGATTGTTGATGATTAATTGGCCGATTCGAGGTAATGATTATGGTGAAGGAGTCGATCGACTAATTGCATCTGAAGCATCTCGACAAGAATTCCTCCAAGAAAGTCTCTGGCATACTCAAAGTTTCGCCCGCTTCATTCAAACGCAACTCGGCCCCCGCTACGGCCTAGCACAAAATATTTTCCCCATTTCAACGATCGACAATCAACAAAATTCTTCCCTTCTTTCTTCCTTTGCCTTACATCCTTACTACCGAGAAAGTCGGCGCTTGCGAGGGATAAGTACAGTCACAGAACAAGATATTTTGCCTATTGTCGGTGGCAGAGTCGCGAAGTTGCCGATTAATTCTGAGGGTATTTGTGAAACAATTGCGATCGGCAACTACGCCAATGACCACCACTACCCCAGTGGCGACATTCCCTTGCAGCCCAAATCGATTCGCTGGGGCGGGCGCTGGACGGGAACTCCGTTTACCATTCCTTACAGCGCGCTAATTCCTGCGAGTACAGACGGTTTGCTAGTCTGCGAAAAAAATATTTCCGTCTCTCACATCGCCAACGGTGCAACTCGCTTGCAACCGACGGTAATGAATATTGGACAGGCGGCGGGGATGGCGGCGGCTTTGTGCGCGGAATCTGGATGTCAGCCGCGGGAGTTGCCGGTGAGAGTTTTGCAGGAAGCTTTGCTGCAAGATTCCGAGGCGAGTGCGGCGGTTATTCCTTTATTTAATTTGACACGGGATCGATCGGACTGGCTGGACTGGCAACGCTATTATCTCGATCGACCCCAAGCATATCCCGCCAGTGGCGAATGTCAGGAGTCAGTAGAGAAACAAAGCAGTCAAACAGCAAATACACACAGCCAATTTTCGGGCATTTTCCGCCGCCTCGGCGAACAAGACTGGACACTAACGCTGACAAGCCCCGCATCTGCGGCCGGTCAAACTTGGCAACTCGTGACTTTGGACTCCGAAACCGACAGATTTTTACACAATTGCGAAACCGAAAAGCCTCTGACTG
The DNA here is from genome assembly GCF_036700465.1 of Microcoleus sp. T3_A4. Classification (NCBI taxonomy): domain Bacteria; kingdom Bacillati; phylum Cyanobacteriota; class Cyanophyceae; order Oscillatoriales; family Microcoleaceae; genus Microcoleus; species Microcoleus sp. T3_A4. The sequence goes on from NZ_JAUBOY010000075.1 coordinate 11,219, forward strand.
TATGGGGCAGGCTGAATTCGGCAGGTGCTTGGCTGCAGGCGGGATCAGTAGAATTGAAGAGGTAAGGTTTTTTGCATAGATCCGAAAAATTCACAGAAATTTATCCTGATCGATCGGGGAGGGTCCGTATCAGTTAATAGACAATGACACGGATACTAACCCCATGCAAACTTACACACCAATTGCTTTACACAGTCTTTTGGGCGTTACTTTGAGCGCCACTGTCGTTCGAGCCTTTGAATCCCTAGTCGGACTGCTCGAATTTGCCACCGCTTCATACATTTTATCCGCCCAAACCGAACAAAGGGGCGATCGTTCTCCAGAAAGAGGCAGCGGACGCCGAGAGTTCATTGAGCCTAATCTTTACACTCATCAACTACAAGCATTTTAATGACATTGGACGAAAGCTATTTCCGTTATTGAGTTAGTTTCTGCCGCCCGTGTCGAGCGCTCAATCTGATTTCCTGGGATGCTAGTTTTTCAGGTTTCCAAGGCAACTGCATTTCTTGTTTACAGTCATTAGGCTCTTCTTTTATGTGAGTGATGATAGCATATAAACCTTAAACCGCCATCTATCGAGAGATTGAATCTCCTATTTGGCGGTTTTGTATATTATTGCAACCGTCTGGGTAGTGCAATTAGGAATTTTTTTATTAGTGAAGCTAGAGATTTTATTTATTCCCTTTTACATCGACTTATGACTGCTCTCATATATCAGATGGTACGCATCTAAAGTGTCTGTTGCTCCTGGAGGGCGAGAGGGTGAGAAAGGGAGAGGGAAAGATAATTTTCCGCTTTTTATACAAGGATTTTAGGAGACAATTTAAATGCACGATAGCTTAACTAAAGCCTGATTTATTCTTCCTTTTTCCTTCTTCTTCTTCCTTCTGATTCCTGATTCCTGATTCCTAATTCTATAGTTTGATAATTTCCGGGACATTCATCCTGATCAACCTGGGTAAATGTCGTATCTCTAAATAGATACTGATACGAATACTACCCATGAAAACCTACACTGCAATTGCTTTACTGAGCCTGTTGGGCATTACCTTGAGTGCCAGCGCCGCTCAAGCTTTTGAATCTCCACTCCCCCTCCTCGAAACTGGCACTGCCCAATATATGTTGTCAGCGCAAACTCAACAAAGGGGCGAGCGTGGTCCTGAGAGAAAGCGCATCCGCAGAAATTTTACTGAGCCTACTGTTTACACTCATCCGCTACAAGATTTCTAAGGGCATCGGACGCAAGTGATGACCACAAATGAGTTGCTTTGGGCCGTTCATTTGATCGCGCGATCGGATTTTCTGGGATTCTAGTTTTTAAGGTTAAGCGACAACTGCACTTTTTGTGGACAGTTCTGAGGAGATTATTTTTTGTGTGATAAATGTTAGCATATAAACGGGGAACCGCCATCTACCTAGAGATAGATTCTAGTATGTGGCGGTTTTGTATTGAAAACGCTTCAATTAAACAAGTACTAACCACAGGCCTCGGATCATCGGGGTTTTTCAACCAATATCCCTCGCCTTCCACGCCTTATTTTGGCGTTGCAGAATTTGAGGAGGATTATTGTGGGGTGTCCTGCCTGCTGTGAAAATACAGCGGACGGGCTACGAGATCCCATCCCACAAAACCATCAAAATCTTCCCGCAATTATGCAACAGCCTTATTTTAGTTGATCAAACCGGGTTTTGGCATCCATGACTATTCAAGAATTAGGGGATCGGAGTCGCCTCAAATTCCTGGGAGCGCAACAGTTATTTACGTTCTCCCCCCCACAGGTAGGGTTTAATTTTCAACCGCTGCACTATAATTAATTTGCGATAACTAACTTATATATAGGTAAACTGTCAGCGCAGAGGGTGCAGCAATCTACTTAAATTGGCCACCAATAAGAACCACTTATGCGGTGTGGATAGCCTTTAAGCCCATGCCCCTGTTACCTCAGGGAACTTAACTAACCTGAATATTAGGGTAGCTGGCAAGCTTTCCGGCGACAGTCGGCTATGCTTGATTCGGCGCTCTCGCAATAATTTAATGGAGGATGACAAAATGCCTCCAAATTTGGCTATTTCGGGGATAGTGATGAAAAATGACTCTTTGGATCTGGTCAAAAGCCTCAGCCCTAGTGCAATGGATCAGATCATGCTATATCTGGCGTTTAGCGCCATGAGAACCAGTGGGCACAGGCACGGGGCGTTTCTAGACGCGGCCGCAACGGCGGCTAAGTGTGCCATTTATATGACTTATATGGAGCAGGATAACAACCTGCGGATGACCGGACACTTGCATCACATTGAGCCTAAACGGGTGAAGGTGATTGTTGAGGAAGTCCGGGAAGCTCTGACTCAGGGAAAATTGCTGAAAATGTTGGGTTCCCAAGAACCTAGATATTTGATTCAGTTTCCTTATGTCTGGCTGGAACAGTATGGTTGGATGCCGGGACGCCCTCGCATTCCGGGAAACAATTTGACTGTAGATGAAAAAAAATATCTCGAAGGCAAGATTCCTCCGAATCCGCCAGACGCTCAACTGATCAATTCTTTTCAGTTTATGGAGTTGATCGAGTTTCTGCACAGGCGATCGCAAGAAGATATGTCTCCAGAAAGGCGAATGCCTTTGAGCGAGGCTCTAGCAGAACACATTAAGCGGCGCTTGATCTATTCTGGGACAGTAACTCGCATTGATTCTCCTTGGGGAATGCCGTTTTATGCCCTCAGCCGCGCTACTTACTCTCCGGCAGAGCAGGAAGAGCGGACATTTACTATGGTTGAGGATACGGCTAGATATTTCCGACTGATGAAGGATTGGGCGGAAAAACAACCGAAGGTGATGCGAATTATGGAGACTTTGGATATTCCGCCGGAACGGCTCGACCAAGCCCTTGAGGAATTAGATGAAATTATTCGCAATTGGGCCGATCGCTATCACAAACGGGGCGAACCGACGATGATTGTACAAATGGTTTTTGGGCCGCAAGACGACGCTTAGTTTGATTAACTATTAATCATTAGTCATGAGTTGATTGCTTGAGACTAATGACTAATGATTAATAGCTAATAGCCCTGGACGGCGCAACCGGCTTTTTTTCCAAAAATACTGCGTTAATCGTTTGAATTCTCGTAAAAAACCCGGTTTATTGGGTCGCGAATGCGTCCAAGATTAACTAAGCTAAAAAAGCTCTCCAGGTCGCCGCTAAAATAATCGCTGCGATCGCTCCTATGAGTGTATTGAAAAAATTTACCACCTCGTTCGTCAGCCACTCAAACTTTGATTGCACCGTCGCCCCCATCACGCTCTCGATGTTCGTGGCAATAAAAGCTGCCATAACACAAAAAACAATTCCTGTCAAGTCTATTAAACCGACGGCCCAACTTAAAAGCGCAATCAAAATTGAGCCGACAATACCCGCGATCGTTCCTTCCAAACTTACGGCCCCTTCAGTACCCCTAGGTACAGGCTGCAAACTGGTAATCAAAAAAGTCCGCTTGCCGTAAGCTTTGCCGATTTCGCTAGCGCAGGTATCCGAAAGTTTGGTGCAAAAACTCGCCGCGTAACCCAGCAATAACAGGGAAATAGCATCTTGTGGCACAGACATTTTGCCTGTCTCTCCTAAAATAGATAATGCCAAAACTGCCACAGCGCAAAGAGTCGCGGTTAAAGCCGAACCCCAGACATTTTCCGGACCTCTGGCGCCTGAACGCTTTTCGGCTATGCCTTCTGCTTCTTTTTGGGCTTTGCCAATGCGGGTAACTCCCGATCCGACAAGAAAGTAAAACATCACGACAGCATAGCCTTGCCATCCCAAACAGCCCCAGATGAGCACGCCCAATACCCAGCCGTGAAATTGGCCAGCGGGAGTGAGCAATTTTTTAGGAGCAATGGTGGCGATCGTGAGTAAAACTGTATTTAGGGCGATCGCCACCAACCAAGGATTAGACCAAGATAAATAATTAAAGAACAATTCTGAATTCTGCATTTAGTACCTCCATGAACCAAGTCTTATTTCATCTTGCCTTCCCCGTGACCGATATCGCCCAAACCAAAGCGTTCTATGTAGACGGGCTGGGCTGCGAACTAGGTCGCGAATCGCCGAATTCTGCGATTATGGGTCTGTGCGGCCATCAAATTGTCGCCCACGTCAGCCACGAACCTTTGACGCCTCAGCGAGGCATCTATCCCCGGCATTTTGGGTTAATTTTTACTTCCGAAGCTGACTGGGAAGCGTTGCTAGAAAAAGCCCAGCAAAACAACTTAAATTTCTATCAAGAACCGAGACGGCGATTTGTCGGTTTGCCTACAGAACACCGTACTTTTTTCTTAGAAGACCCTTTCCACAATATACTTGAGTTCAAGTATTATTCTGAAGCGGAAGCAATTTTTGGTCGCAGCGAATACGCTGAAGTTGGGGATGCTGTTTGATATCTAGTCCGGTAGCGATTTGCCTCCTGTGGGGACAGGTTTACCAGATTGTTGGTTTTAGGCAATTATTGTAGGTGAACCTACAAAATTTGACATTATACAAGAATGAATCAAACGGTCAATCATGAACTTTCAAGGGTTCTGAAAGTGCTTCAGCGACCGCTTTTAAACTGCTGGAATGCCTCGCCATCATGGCATGGGCGAATACGGACAATTTTACTTCTTTCGCAGCAGATATTTGGGAACTAGAAGCGGGTACGATGATAAAATCCCAATCTGTCCAAATCGAAGTAAAATTGAGATTTTCCAACAAAGCAGTATCTCGATTTAAATCTTCTAAAAAAGCACTGCCAGGACGCATTTGGATGCAGCCTTTTCCCCAGAGAGTGTAAGCCATCCAAGTACCGCTGTGAGGAGAAGATATGGCAATAAAGCGCTGCACTCGGTTAATGCCGCCTAACCTTTGCAGGTAGTAGCGAGTTACTAAACCGCCCATGCTCAATCCTACTATATCTAGATGCTGTTCTGGCGCAAAGGTTTTGTCTATATAATCTGCTATTTGTTGGGCTAATTCGTCTATGCTGGCATTGCCCCAATGGGGCGAGAGATTGAGGGTGTAGACTGACCATCCTAGTTGGGTCAGGTAGGCAGACATTTTGTGAAAAATTCCCGATTTTCTGAAGATTCCGTGAATTAGCAAGACTGGGTTGCGGCTGAAATTGCTATTCATTTTTAAGTGGGAATTTTATTTTCTATAGGTGCTTTGAGTTCTTCAACTATTACGTTAATACTTAGGGGTTCTGTCACCATTTGGCGGTGCAGCAAAACGTTGACTTTAACTTCTTTACCTACTGGCATTTGGGAGCTGTTCGCCGGTACAATCATTATGTCAAATGGCGTCCACATTGATGTAAAGTTTATGCGTTTGAGCATTGTCACATCTTGATTCAAATCGCGCAGCAAGCCACTATCGGGGCGCATATCCAGGTATCCTGGTAGGCGTAGGGAATAGGCGGTGAGGGTGCCGTGGTGGGGGGAAGATAGGGTGATGAAACGCTGTACGCGGTTGATTCCTCCGAGTCGCTGGACGTAGTAGCGGCTGACGATGCCGCCCATGCTGTAGCCTACTATGTCTAAAGGCTGTTCTGGATCGAAGGTTTCAGAGATGTAGTCTGCGAGTTGCTTGGCCAGTAAGTCGAGGCTGAGGCTGCCGTCGTTGGGGGTGAGGTTGAGGCTGTGGACTGACCATCCGAGTTCGGTGAGGCGGGCGGACATTTTGCTGAAAATCATCTTTGTGTCCCAGATGCCGTGTAGGAGGATGACGGGATTGCGATCGAGCGAACTGTTCATTTGAAAAGAAAATTGCTTGCTGATTACAGCATAAATCACTCCCCTAGGGAGTTTTACCCGTACTAGGACAGCTAGCGAATCGGATCGAGGTACGATCGACAATGAGTGGGAATCCCTAACAAATTCTGAGATACTTTGTAAATAAGTGCAAAGCACTGTGAGTATTCATACCTAAAATTTGCTTTGATGAGCGAGCTTAGATATAGCCAAATGTAAATTTTGATGAATAAATGTAGACAAAGGTTGCCATAGCTCGTAATCTAACTTTGTTGACAAGCTTGTACAAATTTCTCTAAAAGAACAAAAGGAGTAAGTCTAATGTTTGGTTTTATCAAAAATTTCTTCGGCGGTATTTTCGGCTTTTTTGCCAGACTGTTGGGCTTGAAAAAGTCTGAATATTTCCTAGATTTGGGCGAGTCGGGAGCGAAGGAACCAGCAAAAGTTGCGCCGGCGAAGGCTGAGCCTGTTGCGATCGCACCGGCAAAAGCTGAGCCTGTTAAGTCTGAGAAGTCTGAACCTGCTAAAAAGGCTAAGGTAGAGAAAAAGTCTCAGAAAGAAAAGGAACCAGTCGCTAGCGTTCCTGCTAATAATGCAGCACCCGCGAAGGTACCGGCAGCGGCAGCAACTAACGGAAAAGTGCCGAGTCAAGCTGAACCGAATCGGACTTTTGCTCCTAATAATTTAATGCCGACACCAAATGGAAGCCGTCGAACCCCTGGCCCTAGCATGAACAATTTCCGGGAAATGGCCCGTCAGGTGAAAACGAAGTAGGAAATTGGGAATTGATAATAGGGAATTGGGCATTGGATGATTCCCAATGCTGACGTTAACAAATTAAAAATGGGATTCCTCATTTTTAAGTTTAACTATTTGTTCTATTCCCTATTTTCTTGGTTTCTGAGGAAAGCTAATCCGCTGTATAGCTGAAAAGCTGAGTCCCAAGGAGTTTCGGATTTGCGCTCGACTTCTATATGAGATTCGATTTTGCTCAACATATTAGTGTAATCGAGCACTGTCTCGGCAAAGGGCGTAAATTCTGACCAAACTGTAACGTCAAGCTGGCGATCGAATATTTCCAGTAAGTGATTCCAGTTAATTCGGGTGGTACTTTGAGGAATTTGTTGAGAGTTTTTGACTCTGGATATTTTGTTTTTCGGGTTCGGTGAAGTGGGGAGATCAGCCGAAGCTTTGGTGAAGTCAACTCCTTGTTGAAATTCGTAACTTTGGTCGCAAATTCGCAGAATGCAGTTTCTGCTGGGAATGTGTAAGTCACAGATTTGAGCGTAATCTTGCCTGATTTCTCTGTGGCGAAATTGCTCCTTTCTTCGGTTGGGGGAGTAGTCCATGACTTCGATGAACATCGGCAACAAGCCTTCTACTCTTTGGGTAACTTCTGACCAGCTAAATTCGATCGCACCGAGTCGATCGAGTTTATCTTTACAAACAACGGCTGGGGAAGAGAGAGACTGGAAGTGTTGCACTCGGAAGATTTGGATTTTTTGAATATCGCTTAGGGTTGCCCAAAATACGGGAATGCCGGCGTTGAGGAGTTCTTGGCCGTAAATTCGGAGTTCGGCGATGGGGCCAGTTTTGTAGAGTCTCCAGCCGCGGCTTTGGATTTGCATCCGGGTTGTGTAGGCGTCGATTTTAAAGATTCTGCTGATATTTTGAATGGCGGCGGGTTTGTTTTCGGGACTCACGGGTTCGAGGATGAGGAGTCCCGGTTCGAGGTTGCTGGGGTCGTTTTTGGCGGTTTCTATGGCTTGTTGGCGGAGTTTTTGTTGTGTGGTTTCAATCCGTTGAATAGCTTGGCGGGTCTGGGAGACGATTTTGGCGTTGGTGATGTCGCGGAGTATTTGTTTGTAGGTTGTTTGGGCTTTTTCGAGATTGTTGGTGAGTTCGTAGTAGCGGGCCATATAGTATTGTACCCACGGATTTTCGGGGGATTCTTTTTGTAGTTGTTTGATGAGTTGGGCAGCTTGTTTGTAGTCTTTACCCTCTAGGGCCGCGGTTATTTGGTTGATGTCTGTCATGGCGATTGCGGGAATGGCGTTGTTTCTATCTTGGCTGATGTTTGCGTGGTTTCGCCACTGGTTAACAACTTTCGCTGTTATGTTAACTTATAGATATGATATGAAACTATGACAATCATTGAAAAAATACGTGTCAAAAGTCAAAAATGATTTTGAGCTTTCACAACACGCAGTAAACCAAAGCATAGTTCGCCGTATCAGGGTACAAGAACTCCGGGAAGCAATAATGGCTGGTGAAGTTATTGAAGAGTATCCCGATGACAAATATGGCCCAAGCTGTTTGATTTTCGGCTTCACCCTTGCCAATAGACCTTTGCACGTTCAGTGCAGTTATCCATCTCGTCCTTTGGTAAAAATCATTACTTTATACGAACCAGATCCGAAAATTTGGATTGATTTTAAGTTAAGGATAAATCAAAATGAACAATGACATCTGGAAAGAAACAATGGTGGAACAAAAAGTAAATTATACCCTTGAAATCAATGGTATAGTAATTTCAAATAAATGTGAGACAAATGCAAGATGATGTAAAATTAAGAAAAATTGTTAACTCGGAGCCGAA
>NZ_JAUBOY010000076.1:0-19158 GCF_036700465.1 Microcoleus sp. T3_A4
GCTTTCATTAGGTTTGATTACACAATGATATTTCATTATTATTGATTGTACCTCATAACAGCGGGAACCGCTGTATCATCTATTGAGCAAAAAATCCATTCCATTATTTATTTGCGATCGTATTTTTGCCGATACCTCTCGATCGCTGCTTTCAGCTTAGAGTTAAGTTCTGGTGGGTTTTCAATCGCTGAGGTAACAATTTCCCAATTTGGTTCGGAAAGAACGATCGTTTCTGGTTTAAGTGGCAGTTCTTCGGCTAGATTTAGAGCAACTTCGAGCAGATATTCGCTCAGACTAAGACCCCACAGGGTAGCTGCTTTTTCTAACAGTTCTTTTTGTTCCTGATTGATAGTTATCTCAAGGGTGCTTGTTTGGGGAGTTTGTGTAGGGGTTGACATATTTTTTCACTGAGAGCAAGGTTGGCTCATTTGATATTATAGCAATTTTTCAGGTGGGCGATCGCACGCTTGTTTGAGAAGGGCGATCGCTCCTGCCTGGTGTTAAACTGAATCTAGCGGTCGTGTTAAGCAAGGAAAAAATAGCCGTGATACCTATCCAAGAACAAATTGTTGACAAACTGAAAAATTTCTCTGAAATCGAACTCCAAGAAATCCTCAACTTTGCTGATTTTCTGTTATGGCAGCGGAGAAAGCAGGAAGTAGCTTCGCCACCCGATGAAACTGGCAACAGCCAACCAGCAAATATGGATGAAGAGTGCGACGTTCATTATGTTGGTGGAGTCTTAGTTGTCAAAGCATCATTAATAAAAAATCAAGAACTTATTAATTGGGATACAATTATTCCCGATATGCGCGAAGATGGAAAATATCTAATTGAAAAGACATGACTCAAAATAATTTACTGTCTCGCATCTCCATCGACTCGAATATCTGCTTTGGCAAACCGTGTATTCGCGGTCATCGCATCTGGGTTTCTCTCATTCTTGACTTTCTAGCTAGCGGCATGACTTTGGAAGAATTGCTTGAGGAATATCCGGGAATTGAACGAGAAGACGTTTTGGCTTGTATTGCTTATGGGGCTGAGTTGGCAAGAGATTATTATGTTGAAATTCCTCTGGCGGAAAAAAAGGTAGTTTTAAAGTGAAGTTAAAACTTGATGAAAATTTGGGCAGCATCCGCGTTGTTTCGATGTTACGTTTGGCTGGCCATGATGTTGCGACTGTACGGGAACAAAATTTGAGTTCAACACCGGATGAATTATTAATTGATATATGTCGGAGGGAAGATAGATGTTTGGTGACTTTGGATAGGGGGTTTGGCAATCGCCTCCGCTACAATCCTTCTGATTCTTCTGGGATTGTGTTACTGCGTCTGCCTTCTCAATCGAAACCGCAAGATTTGCAAGCGGCAGTAGAAATATTAATTCGCGGATTGGATGCCGCAGAAGTTGCGGGTAGATTGTGGATTATCCGAGGGGAACAGCTTTTGGAATATCAAGCAATATCGGAAGATGAATCTGACTAAATGCGGGCAGAAATAATGGAAAAATTTATTCAATAATCAACTTTTTATTGGATACATCCGTACAGCTAAACCTTTTTACCGACGCTGTTTAGGTAGCATTGCCTTTTCCAAATTTTCTGCGATCCGGAAATATGCAATTAATGGGTTTCCAAGTCCGAAAGGTAAGGCTTTGATAAGATCTCGGTCAATGCGATAAACTCTAGAACCAATTCGGAGAATGACATCTCCATCTTCACGAGCTTTTATACGTTCCCTTAAACGTCTAATTTCCTCACTTATAGCACTTCCGCAAACCTGCTCATCTATTAAAATTAGTTCTCTATCGAGATTTTCGAGTTCAGCTAAAATCCTGACAGCATCACCCTCCAAGCTATTTATCCTATCCAAGGCTGCTTGTCGCCGCGACTCAATTTTTACAATTTCTGCAAGTCGTGAACGTTCTGCTTCGAGAACTTGGATCTTTTCCTCCTGAGTTTTAGCCTGCTCTATTAACCTTTCGATCTCTGGAACTTTAGCAAGCTGCTGTATAATTTCCCTATCAGAACGCCTAAATGCGTAAGTAAATAAGTTTAGACCAACGGGGGCGGCAATAGCAGAGGCAAGACCGAACCAAATTACAAAACGATTATCTTTTACCGACTGAAAGCCAAGATAAACGGTTCCGCCAATAAGACCAATTGCAATGGATGCTGAAATAATCTTCCTTCTCAAAATCACTGAAGTAATTCCAAAATTAAGGGTTGAAAGAGATCTGTCCAAGATTTTATAGATCGGCAAGGGCATCAACAAGAGATGCCCTTACCCAATTAACTAAGCCCCGACAGATTCCTTCGCTGCGTACAGCACCTCAACGGTAATCTTATCAATCCCCCGATCGCGCGCGAACTTCTCAGTATTCCGCTTCACCTTACCCCGCACAAAACCAGGGATTTTATTCAACTCAGCCTGTCCATCCTTCGTCCAACCCATATCAGAATCAGCCGAAATACCCTTCGTAATCACTTCCTTGGTATCGTGGCCGCCGAAGATTTCCAGCAAGTGGTCTTCCATTCCCAAAGTGAAGGAATTGTAGACCAAATCTACGCACTGATTCGTACCTTCATAACCCAAAAATGGCTTGTAGCCGATCGGGAAATTTTGGACGTGAATCGGTGCAGCAATTACGCCGCAGGGAATATCCAACCGCTTACCCACGTGGCGTTCCATTTGTGTACCGAAAATTGCCGAAGGTTCCGCTTTGGCGATCGCATCTCCGATCGCCCCGTGATCATCCGTCACCAGCACTTCATCGCAATACTCGCTTACCTGTTCCCGGAACCAATCAGCATCGTGTTTGCAGTAGGTTCCAGCCCACACAACGTGGATTCCCATCTCGCGAGCCAAAATCTTCGTCATCGCCGCAGCGTGGGTATTATCGCCAAATACGACGGCTTTTTTGCCCGTTAAGTTTTGGCAGTCGATCGATCGCGAAAACCAAGCAGCCTGCGACACAAATCGAGTTTGTTGGTCAATAAAATTTTCGTAATCAACATCCGCACCTTGAGCATTCAAAACTTGCTGAATCTTGCGGATACAGCGCGCAGTTTCCACCACACCCATCGGCGTAATATCCACCATCGGCGTACCGAATTCTTTTTGCAAATACTCGCCGGTCATCATCCCCAATTCCCGATAAGGAACCAAGTTAAACCAAGCGCGGGGCAGTCTTTTTAAGTTATGAACCGAAGCACCTTCGGGAATAACTTCGTTGACTTCAATGCCCAAATCAGCCATCAAACGCTTCAACTCGGTGCAGTCGTGCTGGTTGTGGAAACCCAGGGTAGACATACCGATAATGTTGACAGATGGTTTTTCGCTTTTGGCTTCTACTAAATCGCCTTTTTTGCGGGCTTTGTTAATGTAAAATTGGACGATTTGATCCAAAGTGCGATCGGCTGCTTGCAGTTCGTTAACGCGGTAATGGTTAACATCCGCCAGCAATACATCGCCTTTAGCATCCAATTGAGCTCGTTCCACGAAGTTTTCCAAGTCTTCTTGCAGAATACTGGAGGTGCAAGTCGGGGTGAGCACGATTAAATCTGGGTGTTCTTCTCTGTCCTTGCGGGTGATGTTGTCCACCACCCGTTCCTGCGAACCCCGCGCCAGTACGTGTCTGTCAACGACGCTGGTAGTCACCGGGGTGAAATCCCGTTCCCTCTCCAGCATGGAACGCATGACGTTGAAATAGTCGTCTCCAATCGGTGCGTGCATGATCGCATGGACGTTTTTGAAGGAAGTCGCAACGCGCAGAGTGCCGATGTGGGCTGGGCCTGCGTACATCCAATAAGCCAATTTCATAGGTATTTTTCCTGGTGCTGGTTGAGAATTGCCCGATCGGGCGATTACTGCTAAATTTTAAGGTTGTTTCTGATTTTCTCACCGGATGAATCCTTTAGAAATAGTAACTTTCTGATGATTTCCAGATGTGGTAAATGCTCAAAAGCCTTGGCTGCTTAGGATTTGGCCCGTAATTCCAACAAATTGACCTTGCTTTTATGGCAATAATTCTTAATCTTTTCTCCAATTTTCTTCAGAGCTAGGCAAATCCTATCGCCCTAGAGTTCGCTGCCGCGCACCAGACAAGGTGCAATAATTCGGCATTTTTTGTCAAATTTACTCTGTTCAAACGGTCAATCGATTTTAGATTTTAGATTTTAGATTAAAGAATGGAAGCATTGACTCCACGGATAAATTCGGGGGTTTCTTTATCGGATACAGGTTTTTTATTTCTGGGTCCTGAGTCTGCGAAGGAATGAATCCGGGGGCTTGTATCCTGGATGCTTGATTGTCAGTTAGTATTGTTAATCGATCGGTCAAAATAGATAGAACTGAAGGAAATTTCAGATTCCGAAGCAACACTTACTTCCCTCAGCGCCTCGGTAGCGAATTATAGTTAAGATTTGCACCGGTCGTTTTTTTGAAGCACCCCAAATTCGTGCGCGATCGCCGAGAAAAATAAATCTTCCAGCACTTGCGTATTTTCACGAGATGTGGTGAGGCTCCACTAAAGTCAAGCGATTGCTTAGAATCCGAGATGATTTAGTTGTCAGAATGGCGATCGAGCATTAGAGTAAATCCTTGCACAAATCCTGTATTTGTGATTTTGTTTACCTAACTGCTGAGGTGACGAAAGCCCCAGGGCGCTTTTGTCAGCAGTAGCTCTTTGTTGTCAAGGCCTGCTTTCCCACACATCCCAAAAGATAGCTCTTGAGCGATAATGAAGAATAACAGAGGATTTACGAAAAGAAACCCGGTTTATACGAAAAAATCTTGGGTTTGTCAACGACTAGCAACGAAGGAACCCGGTTTCTAGCCCGCCGCGCGTAACTCCTGTAACATTGACCAAGCACACCTAATTTGAGAGAACCCAACTATGATGGCAATTCCCGGCGTTGCAGTTCTCGCTCTCATTTATGAAAGCAGCACTTCCCTGGTTTACCGCGGCCACAACGAGCAGAACAACCAACCTGTTATTATCAAACTTATCAAAGAAGACTATCCGACTCCTGAAGAACTGAATAGATACAAGCGCGAATATGAGATCACTGCCAACTTAAGCCTGTTGGACGGAGTTGTGAAAGTGTATAAGTTGCAACAGGTTAGAAATAGTCTGGCAATGATCTTAGAAGATTTTGGCGGGGAATCTTTAAAAATATTTATGGGTTCCCAAAAATTTACTATTTTAGGATTTCTGACTACGGCTATCAAAGTTGCTGAAACTTTGGGCGAAATTCACGGAAAAAATGTAATTCATAAAGATATAAATCCCTCTAATATAGTTTTTAATCCTGCTACAGGACAAGTAAAACTAATAGATTTCAGCATCTCAACTGCATCCAACCTAGAAAATATTCCCAATAAAAATCCTAATTTTTTAGAAGGCACTTTAGCCTATATGTCGCCCGAACAAACTGGCAGAATGAACCGGGTAGTCGATTACCGAACCGACTTTTATTCCCTCGGCGTGACATTCTATGAAATCCTGGCAGGACAACTTCCTTTTCCCACTACAGATCCCATGGAGTTAGTTCACTGTCACATAGCCAAACAGCCAGTACCTCTCGCTGAAATAGCCCCAGAAATTCCTAAAGCTGTTTCAGATATTGTGATGAAATTGTTAGCAAAAACCGCTGAAGAGCGCTATCAAAGTGCTTGGGGACTAAAAGCAGATTTGGAATCCTGCCTGTTTCAGTGGCAAACATCTGGGTTTGTTTCCGATTTTCCTCTTGGCATCCAAGATATTTCCGACAAATTTCAAATACCTCAAAAACTTTACGGCAGACAGCGAGAAGTTGAAACTCTTTTAGCGGCATTTGAGCGGGTGGCAGCAACAAATAATCGAGGCTACCGCACCGACAATTCTCAAATTTCTGTCATCAAAAAAGAGAGCAAATCGAAAAAAGAAATTCCCTTGTCAGTCCTGGGAAGAGGACAGCATAAATCCCGCAGCGAGATGATGCTGATTGCCGGTTATTCCGGCATTGGCAAATCTGCAATGGTGAAGATTTTAGACAAACCTATTACCCGCAGACGTGGATATTTTATTTGGGGAAAGTTTGACCAGTACAAGCGAACTATTCCTTACTCTGCCGTTGTCAGCGCTTTTTCGGAATTGGTGCGGCAACTGTTAACTGAAAGCGAGGCTCAATTAGCAGTTTGGCGCGAAAAACTCCGCACTTCCTTCGGTCAAAACGGGCAAATTATTATTGATGTCATCCCCGAAGTTGAACTAATTGTCGGAGCTCAGTCTCCTGTATCTGAATTGGGGCCGACGGAATCTCTGAACCGCTTTAATTTAGTATTTCAAAATTTCATTCGTGTATTTTGCCAGCCAGAACATCCGCTGGTCATTTTTCTCGACGATTTGCAGTGGGCTGATTCTGCTACTCTCAAATTGATCGAATTGATGATGACAGATGAAGCTACGCAATATCTGTTTTTAATTGGTGCTTATCGGGATAATGAAGTTAGTCCTACTCATCCTTTAATGATGACTGTGGAGACGCTGCGAAATCAGGAAGCTATCATTAATCAGATTGCTTTGTCGCCGCTGGGGGTGGAAAACATAACTCATTTGATTGCGGAGACTTTGCACAGCGATCGAGAATCTGTCAAACCCTTAGCTGAATTAGTAATCAGTAAAACCGACGGTAATCCTTTTTTTGTCAATCAATTCCTGCAAACATTGTATCAGGAAAACCTGCTAGTTTTTCACCCGCCACAGTCGGGTAGCAAGGGCGGCTGGCATTGGGATATGACTCAAATAGAGCAGTGCGCCATCACTGACAATGTAGTAGATTTGATGGTACAAAAATTGAGAAAACTGCCAAGTTCAACGCAGCAAGTTTTGCGTTTGGTGGCTTGTTTGGGCAACGAATTTGACTTGAATACTCTTTCTTTAATTCATGAAAAAGAAGCCTCGGAAACTTTTTCTCACCTGTTGCCGGCGATTAAGTCGGGACTGATTCTGCCAACTTCTGAATTGGAAAGCAAGTCATTAGATTACGTGCTGTTTCCGCTATTAATTCTGAATTATAAATTTTTGCACGATCGCGTACAGCAAGCAGCTTACGCTCTGATCGACGACTCGCAAAAAAAGGCAGTTCACCTGAAAATAGGCAGGCAAATCCTAGAAAACACCCCGGCTGAATATCGCGCTGACAGAATCTTTGAATTAGTCGATCACTTGAATGTGGCTCGATCGCTAATTAGAGACGATCGAGAATTAATTGAACTGGCAACGCTGAATTTAGACGCGGCCCGCAGAGCCAAAGATGCCACTGCTTATGTTGCTGCCTTGCAGTATTTAACCGCAGGCATGGACGGTTTGAGTGCCGATATTTGGGATGCCCACTACGACTTAGCCTTTGCCTTGCACATGGAGCGGGCAAATGTTGAGTATTTAAACGGTTTTTTCGAGAAGTCTGAAGAATTTATTAATATAACTTTGGAAAAAGCGCGATCGGCCTTAGAAAAGGTAGAAATTTACAACCTGCTGATCGTGCAGTACACCCTGCGGGCGAAGTACGAAGAAGCCGTTAAAGCCGGAATCACAGCTTTGGACTTGCTAGGCATTGACTTACCGCTAGACGGGCTACAAAAAGTCATATCCGAAGAATTTGCAGCAGCCACAAATATTTTAGCAGGTAGAGAAATAGCTTCCCTAATTGATGCCCCCGAAATGACTGTACCCGACAAAAAAGTTGCAGTCAAATTAATTACCAACTTGCTGACATCGGCGTACCTCAAAAATCCCGACTTGTGGAAAGTCAGCGTTTTAAAAGGAGTCAATCTTTCTCTACAATACGGTTTAGTACCCGAAGCCTCTCTTTGCTATGCTGGCTACGGTATGTTCTTAAACGCAGTTTCGGGAGATTACAAAGCTGCGTATCAATTCGGCTTGCTCTCGCTGAATCTCAGCGAAAAATCTGGCAATATCGGCTTGAAGTGCAGAGCTTGTTCATCCTTGGTCAGTATTTTTTATTACTGGTTCAATCACATCAAAGATTCCCACGCGATTAGCAATGAAGGATATCAAGCAGCTTTAGAATCAGGAGATTTAGAGTATGCGGGTTATATCCTGTCCAACCGCATAGCTAACTCATTTTTTCAAGGTAAAGAAATCTCGCAAATTCTGGCCGACACAAGCAGGTATTTGCAGTTCAGCCAAAAAACCAAAAATCAGCTCGTAACCGATATCTTATTAGGAGTAGAGTTAATCCTGCGTAACTTGAGCAAACTAACTCCTGAAAAGTTTGTATTTGAAAGCGAAGATATCAGCGAAGCTGAATACGTACACAACTGTCAAGTTCATCAAAATTTGTACTCGCTCTGCCTTTATCAGATTCGCAAATGCCAGGTAATGTACTGGTACGGCAACTTCAACGAAGCGCTACAACTAGCTTTTGAAGTAGAAAAACAGCTATCTTTTATTACCGGAGCGATACCCGCTACTGAATGGAATTTTTTCTTTTCTCTAACTTTAGCCGCCGTTTTCCCAAATGTTTCCGAAGACAAGCAAAAGGAATACTTGGAAAAATTAGAGGAAAACCAAAAACAGATGAAAATTTGGGCAGACAACTGTGCCGAAAATTTTCTGCACAAGTACCTTTTAGTACAAGCAGAAATAGCCCGAATTTCCAAGAAAGATTCCGAAGCTGTAGAACTGTACGATTTCTCTATAAATTTAGCCCAAGACAATGAGTTTGTCCAAAATGAAGCGCTAGCTAATGAACTAGCAGCTAAGTTTTGGTTGAGTAAAGGCAAGTATCAATATGCCAAAATCCACTTGCGTGAAGCTCACTCGTGCTACTTGCGCTGGGGTGCAGTTCGCAAAGTAGAAGATTTAGAACAGAAGTATCCGCAGTTGCGGGAAATGACGCCAATCAACGGCAGTTTTAACAACAATCAAACTACCACAACTATTCATACTTCTACTGGCAGCGATGCTAGAGTGCTGGATTTGGCAACGGTAATGAAAGCATCTCTGGCGATTTCTAGCGAAATTGTCCTCGATAAGTTGCTGGCTTCTTTGATGAGAATATCTTTGGAAAATGCGGGTGCTCAATTAGGTTTTCTGATTTTAGTTAGAGATGGTAAACTGTTGATTTCAGCTAAGGCGTCAGTATTTGCTGAAGATGTAGCTGTGCTGCAATTTACGCCTGTTGGAGACTATCATGATTTACCTGTGACGGTGATTAATTATGTGGAAAGGACTCGCTCGGATTTGGTGTTGAGCAATGCGGCGGCTGAGGGACTATTCACAGCCGATCCTTACATCGCTAAACACCAACTGCAATCTATTTTGTGTACTCCCATCATCAATCAAGGCAAACTGATCGGCATTCTTTATTTAGAAAACAATTTGACTGTCGGAGCATTTACTCCCCACAGATTGGAAGTTTTAAGGTTGCTTTCTTCCCAAGTTGCTATTTCTTTGGAAAATGCTCTACTTTACAATTCGGTGGAACAGAAAGTGCAAGAACGGACGCAGGAGTTAAATGAAAAAAACGAGCGTTTAGAACACACTTTGCGGGAACTTAAACTAACTCAAGCTCAATTAATCCAAACGGAAAAAATGTCTAGTTTGGGGCAAATGGTCGCTGGTGTAGCTCACGAAATTAATAATCCTGTAAGTTTCATCTATGGCAATCTTAATCCGGCTAGCGAATACGTTAAAGACTTGCTAAAATTGATTGAGCTTTATCAGCAGCACTATCCAGAACCTGTGGATGAAATTCTAGAAGAAATAGAAACAATTGAGCTGGAATTCTTGAGCGAGGATTTGCAAAAGCTGCTGGATTCCATGAAAGTAGGAGCGGAAAGAATCCGGGATATTGTGCTAAGCTTGCGGAATTTCTCGCGCCTCGACGAAGCGCAAATGAAGTCGGTAGATATCCATCAAGGCATCGACAGTACGGTGATGTTGCTGCAACCGCGCCTGAGAAAAGAGGGCGGGCGTTTGGGAATTGAGGTGATTAAAAATTACAGCACGCTACCACTAATTACTTGTTATGCGTCTCAGTTGAATCAGGTATTTATGAATATTTTGACAAATGCGATCGATGCTCTCCTCGTAGCAAGAGATTGCCCGGAAAACTCTCATCAACAGCCTACGATTACAATTTCTACAGAGGTGACTGACAGGAATTCTGCCATAATTAGAATTGCTGACAGCGGGCCAGGGATGAGCACTGAGGTGCTGCACAAGATATTCGATCCATTTTTTACAACTAAGCCCGTGGGTTCGGGAACAGGTTTGGGATTGTCTATTTCTCACTCGATTGTTGTCAGTTCTCACGGCGGAAAATTGACGTGCGTTTCTGCACCAGGAGAGGGCAGCGAGTTTATTATTGAAATTCCGATCGCCCCCAAGCAAGTTTTGTAAGCGGCACCACCATCAACCAACAGCATTGCTGAAAGAGTAATGATGTTTCAGGGAAAATGAAAGAATAAACGTCTCTACCTCTCTTTATCTGGGTGAATCAGCGTCAATCCATTGTCCGGGGCGGTTAATACATTCTCTTTTTTTTACCGCAGATGAGGGCAGATAAACACAGATTAACGCAGATGAATTAGATATATTTCGGTGGCGCTGTTGGTGATTGTTGACCTTGGGCGAAACTGATCGGCCATCGCTGTTGAAGGAATTCCTAAAATAAATTAGTGATAAAGTTTCCAGCATTCTCGCGCAATTTCCCAATCCTCCTGCGTGTGAATTACCAAAATTCTCACTGCTGAATCCACTGCCGCAATATCTTGATCGATCGGTGACTGTTGATTTTTATCCTCATCCAATTTTAACCCGATAAATCCAAAAGCTTCGCAAGCGGCAGCCCGTACAATAGCAGAATTTTCCCCAACTCCCGCCGTAAAAATTAAAGCATCCAACCCTCCTAAACTCGCCAGCATGGCACCAATTCCGGCACGCAAACGGTGGATGTAAATCTCCAAAGCCAGTTGAGCTCTCTGATTACCTTGGGCGATCGCATCTCCAATCTGCCGCAGATCGCTAGACACCCCTGAAATCCCTTTTAAACCAGAATTTCGATTGAGAATACCATCAAGTTTCTCTGCAGTAAACTCGGATTGTTTTAACAGATGAATGAGAATGCCTGGATCGATCGAGCCCGATCGACTTCCCATCATCAATCCTTCCAAAGGCGTAAATCCCATCGTCGTGTCCACACTCCAGCCACCGCGAATGGCTGCGAGAGAACATCCGTTGCCCAAATGACAGCTAATCAACCGCAAATCTGCCAAATCGTGACCCAGAATTTCGCCAGCCCGACGCGCGCAATATTGATGGCTAATCCCGTGAAAACCGTAGCGCCGAATCCCATTTTCCAGCCATTCATAGGGGCCGGGATACACAAAGGCTGCGGGCGGCAATTGTGCGTGAAAAGCTGTATCAAATACTGCTACTTGCGGCACATTTGGGAGGATTTTTTCAATGGCTTCGATGCCTTCGAGGTTGACGGGATTGTGTACGGGGGCGAAAACAGATAAACGGGCGATCGCCTTTTTAACATCCGGCGAAATTAACGTACTTTGCTGATAATCTTCCCCGCCATGTACGACGCGGTGGCCGACAATATCAATCTCTTTTAAATCATTAAGGGTTTGAGTTTTCCCCCTCCAAAGAGTCTCCAGCATTCTAGAAATAGCATCTTGGCGAGACTCGGATGCAAATTCCTCTTCAAGCCGATCGCCTTTTGCTGTTTTGACTTTCAACTCTGCTATACCCTGCTGGTGAGTCCAATCAATTTGAGCCTCCCACAGAGGTTGCAAAGGTCGATCGGGCAGGACATCATTTAACTCGTAAAGACAGCTCTTTTGACTGCTAGAACCCGCATTTAACACCAGTATTTTCATGCTTGATTATGTCCTGTTGATTCGTTCTTTCGATCGCTAGGCGATTGCAATCGCGTGTTGTCAAACTTTCATCCGCCTGCACAGACTAAGAAATCTTGAGAGCCTGGGAAAATTATTAAGAACTATGTCGAAAAATTAACTGTTAATGCAATGTGTAGCGAACAGTTGCATTTTTTTGATATATCTTCTAGGCAGATTTTCATTTACTAAAGTTTAAGGAGCCGATCGATGTTTACACCAATTTTACTTGCCGTTGCCCCCAGAACCGTAGAGTGGAGCCCTACAATCGGTTTGATTATGATTCTTTGCAATATTTTAGCTATTGCGATCGGCAAATCAACCATCCAGAATCCTACCACAGGCCCAGCAATGCCCTCATCGAGTATGTTCGGCGGTTTGAGTTTGGGCGCAGTTTTGGGAACTACTGCCTTTGGTCATATTTTGGGAGCAGGTACTATTTTAGGATTGTCTTACATAGGGGCGATTTAGTTTCAGACGCTCCGGGTAGGCAGTGCGCGCACCCTACCCGCAATTTCAAGTACCGGGCAAATTGCGGAGAGTTTCATCCATGTACGATCGATCGCCCAAAACTTCCAGCAGCGGCCCGTGCACCTCAAACTTAACAATACTGACAGAAGCTGCTAAAGCGGCAATGCGATCGCGATAACGTCCCAAATCAATCCCCAACAAACTGCACAGAATAATTCTAATAGTGGCTTTGTGGGAGACAACCAACACATTACCGTTTTTGTACTTTTCCTCAATTTCTGCAATAACTAAGGAAGCTCTACTGGCAATTTGCACAGAAGTTTCGCCGCCGTTTGGTGCATTCCAAGCAGGTTCTGTCAGCCAGTTAATATAATCTTCTGCGTATTCTTTTTTGACTGATTCTACTGTTTTGCCTTCCCACTCACCGTACTTAATTTCCCTCAGTCCGTCGCGAAGCTGCATTTCAATTCCCACAGCATCGCACAAAGGTTTTGCAGTAGCAATTGTGCGTTTCATCGGACTGACATAAACAGCCTCCCAGGGCAATTTCGCGTAAGTAGCGGCAAACTGTTCTGCCATTTGAGAACCTTCGGGCGTTAATTCTGGGTCGATAGCGCCGCAGAAACCGCCTGTTTGGCTGTAAGTCGTTTCACCGTGTCGTAGAAAGTAGATTTTTAAGCTCATATATAGCAGTTTTATTTGATTGTTGAAAAAGACTTTTATTGAACGAACCGCAGAAAGAAGAGATTCTCGATCGCCCGCGCCGGACACGGCAGTGCCGTGTCCTAATCCCCGATCGCGCGCCGGACACGGCATTGCCGTGTCCCTACCCAGAATATCGCTAGCCCGGTGCACCCGATCGCACGGTTTGATCTCCTGTCGTTGTCGGATCTTTCGTTTCCTTCGGCGCTTCCGACGAAACCGCGCCCGCGTGCGGCCACTGCCAGTCGCGGATTTCCGGCATATCATCGCCGTGTTCGTTGATATACTGCCTGTGTTCGATCAGCTTGTCACGGATAGCTTGTTTGCCGTAAGCTGCTACAGAACTCAGTTTCGGAACGCGATCGAGTACATCTCCAACTAAATGGAATCGATCGAGGTCATTAATCACCACCATATCAAAGGGCGTCGTAGTCGTTCCCTCTTCCTTGTAACCCCGAACGTGAATATTCGAGTGATTTGTCCGGCGATAAGTCAAGCGGTGAATCAGCCAAGGATAGCCGTGAAAAGCAAAAATCACCGGTTTATCTTTCGTGAACAAAGTATCAAAATCCTTGTCAGACAAACCGTGGGGATGTTCGCTAGCAGGTTGCAGCGTCATCAAATCCACCACATTCACCACCCGCACTTTTAAATCGGGATAATCTCGGCGGAGAATGTCAACAGCAGCCAAAGTTTCCAGCGTCGGAACATCACCCGCGCAAGCCATCACCACATCCGGTTCGCCACCTTTATCATTGCTAGCCCACTCCCAAATGCCGATGCCGACGGTACAGTGTTTAATCGCAGAATCCATATCCAAATACTGTAATGCCGGCTGCTTCCCTGCAATAATCACGTTGACATAGTTGCGACTGCGGAGACAGTGATCCGTTACAGACAGCAAAGTGTTCGCATCTGGCGGCAAATAAATCCGCACAACCTCGGCTTTCTTGTTAATTACGTGGTCGATAAAACCCGGATCTTGGTGAGAAAAACCGTTGTGATCTTGTCGCCAAACGTGAGAAGTTAGTAAGTAATTCAGAGAGGCGATCGGTCTGCGCCAAGGAATGTGACGAGTAGTTTTCAACCACTTGGCGTGTTGATTGAACATCGAATCGATGATGTGAATAAACGCCTCGTAGCAGGAGAAAAAGCCGTGGCGTCCCGTCAGCAAATAGCCTTCCAGCCATCCCTGACATAAATGTTCGCTGAGAACTTCCATCACCCGGCCTTCGGGGGAGATGTGGTCGTCTTCGGGCAAAATTTCCCCCGCCCACACCCGGTTCGTCACTTCAAACACCGGATCGAGGCGGTTTGAGGCCGTCTCGTCAGGCCCGACAATGCGGAAATTGGCGTTTTCCTGATTCAGTCTCATCACGTCTCGCAGGAAGCGGCCAGAAACGCGGGTTGCTTCTGCCATTACAGTGCCCGGTTTTTGCACATCAACGGCGTAGTCCTCAAATTTCGGCATTTTTAAGTCTCGCAGCAGCAGGCCGCCGTTAGCGTGGGGATTTGCCCCCATACGTCGAGCTCCCTTGGGTGCGAGTTCTGCCAATTCGGGAATTAACTTGCCCTTTTCGTCGAAGAGTTCTTCCGGCTTATAGCTTTTCATCCAATCTTCGAGGAGTTGGACGTGTCCCGGCTTAGAAGCCATTTCCGAAAGTGGGACTTGGTGCGATCGCCAATAATCCTCTGTTTTCTTACCGTCTACTTCCTTCGGCCCCGTCCAGCCTTTGGGAGTTTTCATTACAATCATCGGCCACTGGGGACGGCCGGAATAGCCCTCCGTCCGGGCTTTTTCCTGAATCGCCTTAATTTCGCCGATCGCGGTATCGAGAGTTGCAGCCATCAACTGGTGCATGGTTTCCGGGTCTGAACCTTCCACCCAATAAGGTTTGTAGCCATAACCGACCATCAAACTTTCCAATTCCTCCTGCGGAATGCGGGCCAACAGAGTTGGATTGGCAATTTTGTAGCCGTTCAAGTGCAAAATCGGCAACACAGCCCCGTCGCGAACTGGGTTGAGAAACTTGTTAGAGTGCCAGCTAGCAGCTAGCGGGCCGCTTTCGGCTTCCCCGTCACCGACAACGGCCGCCACAATCAAATCGGGATTGTCGAAGACTGCCCCGTAAGCGTGGACTAGGGCGTAGCCGAGTTCGCCCCCTTCGTGAATCGAACCGGGGGTTTCCGGGGCGACGTGGCTGGGGATACCGCCGGGAAAGGAGAACTGTTTGAACAGCCGTTTGATACCCTCTTCATCTTCGGAAATGTTCGAGTAATATTCGCTGTAAGTGCCTTCGAGATAGGTGTTGGCGACCAAGCCCGGCCCGCCGTGTCCAGGGCCTGCGATGTAGATGGTGTTGAGGTCTTGGGCTTTGATGATGCGGTTGAGGTGAACGTAGATGAAGTTTAGCCCTGGAGTAGTGCCCCAATGTCCGAGGAGTCTCGGTTTGACGTGTTCGATTTTGAGGGGTTCTTTGAGTAGGGGGTTGTCGAGGAGATAGATTTGTCCAACGGATAGGTAGTTTGCCGCCCGCCAGTAGGCGTTCATTTTGTGTAGTTCTGAGTCGGAAAGCGGCTTTAATTGCGGGATCTCGGTTGTTCCTAGCATCATCAGCGATTGACTCCTGAGTTTGGATTGTTTTGTAAAGTGCGATCGATATTAATTTGTTATCTGTGACATTTTGTATTTAAACTCCATGTCTTCCACACCAACTATTGAATTCTAGCTCGTTTATGTCTCCATCAAAGTTTAAATCAATGTTAATTTATGGCTAAACATCGCACATTTTCGAGTGAATAAAGGTGGAAATTTCCGGGGATCAAGGAATTAAGCAATATAAAATAGGATTTACACAAGAGTTTTCGTAGAGTGTGGACTGTGCACCTGATGCGTATGTGCTGCGAGTGGTAGGATGTGTTGTGCAAGTTCCCAAAAAGATACTTCTCAAGGTAGAAGTCATAATGATTGATACCGGAAGTTGATTTTAGTTTGTGTCGGCAGATGGCTGATATCGCTTATCAAAAAAAATGCAAATTTAGGCCATATCCAAAGCTTTATGTCCTCAGTCATTCCCAATTTTAAAATCTCAAATCTAAAATGGTATGACTCGTTTTGTTTTAAAGTTTTTGAGGTTCGTTTAATATCGGGGTAAAAGGGTGAGCAATTTTTATAATTTACAGATTTATCCAGAAGTTAAAAAGATATAGCAAGGCTATTTCATTTGTAAACGGGCTTTTTTTTATGAATTGCAGAGGCGCACAGGGCGCAGAGGAAGAGATCCGAGAGAAAGGAATTGCGTATAACAGCCAATACATATTATCTAATTATTAACCCAAAATTTAGCTAAGCTGAGGCGCATCTAAATTTGACAATCAAATTCGAGCAAATTCTTGTGGGGATTAGGGGTTGGGCGTTCCGCCCGCCCAAAAATACAATTTAGATGCGTAACAGCTTAACACCTGACAATGAATTAGCCAAACTCCCGGTGTCTGTGGCGGTGATGCTTGTAGGAGAAATACTCGCATTCTTGTTTGGGTACTGGAAAGTTTTCGTCGTTTGGGTATGAACAAGTCTCGACTCCAGGCGATCGCACTATAATAGCAAATACATACATATAGCCTTTCTCATTAACATGAGGTGCTCATAGGGCCTAGGGCATGGGCATAGGAAGGAGCCCGCATACCTCACCACGCTTGAGAACCGCTATATTTCATAAGTACCAAAATTTCTATGACTATCAAAGAATTAGAAGCGCAACTTCTGGCTTTAACGCCAACCGAGAAAGCTCAAATCATCCAATTATTAACCCAGAACTTAGCCAACACCTGGCAAGGAATTAGCAAGACTCCCGGTGTCTGCGGCGGTGATGCTTGTATCAGAAACACTCGCATTCCTGTGTGGGTACTGGAAAGTTTTCGTCGCTTGGGTATGAACGAGTCTCGACTCTTAGATAACTATCCCACACTAACCGCTACTGATTTAGCAAATGCCTGGACTTATGCGGCAGCTTTTCCCGATGAAATTGAAATAGCTATCCGCGAAAATGACGAGGATTGAAATGATGGCGCGTCTTTATGGTGACGAACAATTTCCCAGAGAGGTTGTAGAATTGCTGCGCCAGATGGGGCACAATATTCTGACAGTGCAAGAAGCCGGAAAAGATAACCAAAAAATCCCTGACGAAGAAGTGTTAGCTTTTGCAGTCGATGAAAATCGAGCTGTTTTAACTCTCAATCGCCGTCATTTTATTAGACTGCACAGCTCACAGCCTGACCATGCTGGTATTATTGTCTGTAAGGCAGATGATGAATTAGCAAGAATGGCGACTAACATTAATGAAGCTATTTCCTCACTTGCAACATTAACAGGTCAATTGATTCGCGTCTATCGTTCTGGGTCGCCATCTATATCTTAAGCGATCGCCACAAAGTAAACTCAAGCAATCTCAATCCGAAAATCACTGCATCGGTTTGATTGCTGGCTAGATGCCATCGCCCATATTTCCCGCTAAAAAAACTTAGGAGGCGACTAAAACAGGACTCTCTGAAATGCGGCAAACATTGGACACAGTTGGCTGGTGGGCAACGACTCGCAGTTCGTGAGGATAGCGGGGACGCGGGTCATTTTCTAACCAGATGGGCGGTACCATCATCACTTCATAGTAAGCGATCGTATCGAAAACACCTGGCTGGGACTTCAACTCCACTGTTAAGCCAGCTCGGTACTCAAATGCTTCTTCCCAGTCTAGGTTTTCATTGATACCCATAGCGATCGCGCCTCTTAATCTTGTTTCTTTTGTCCATTGTAGAGCCCTACATAAAAGATTTGGTACTTTCTGTTGCTTACGATACAATTTTTAACTTTATATGTTCGATTCATGACAATTTAACAGAGAGCAGCAATTGTCAATAAGTAAATAGGATGATTTTGCTGGCGGGTGACAAGTAAACTGAAAAGGTAGGCTTGACAAGAGTTTGAGTTGATATGTCTCAAAAAAAATAGGGGCGATGGAACCGCGCAGACGTTTATGAGACAAAGGAAGATCAGAGAATTTTAAGGATTGAAGTACGAACCTATTTTTGCCCTCTTGTCTAGTGTTTTACAAATAAAGAAACCCGGTTTCTTAAAAAAACCGGGTTTCTGGGATGAGTGAAAACTAAACTAATTTCACTTGGTTTTCTACTTGGTCGCAGTCGCAGTATTTTTAGCAAGCGAGCTCCTTCTTCATTTCTTTTGGGCAGATGTCTAATACTCAAAGTAAAATATGGCATAATATAAATATTAGTTTCATAGCTTTGCACCTATGACCGCCCAAATAACCCTAAATCTGCCAGATGAAGTCTATCACCAAGCAGAATTACTAGCGCTGCAACGCCACCGCACCGTGAGTGAGATTCTAGTAGAAACTCTGGAAAATTTTCTCTTACCAACCGCTAAACCAGTATCAGCACTGTCTGATTCAGAAGTAATCACTCAGACTCAACTCCGGCTGCAACCACTCCAAGAACAACGATTGAGTGAATTGCTAGACCGCCAACAATCCGGTACGATCGCATCTGTAGAACTGGCTGAATTGCAGGCATTAATCCACATATATGAAACTCGACTATTGCGACAAGCTCAAGCCTTAAATGAAGCTGTGCGGCGTGGCTTGCTCGAACCATTGAAAGGATAATCAAAATGGCAATTTCTGAACAAGTTAGAGCCAGAGTTGGCGCACAAGCTCAAAATCGGTGCGGTTATTGTCGCAGTTTACAAATGTATGTCCTGGGAATATTGGAAATTGACCATATTATTCCTAAAGCGATTGGCGGTACTGACGAGGAAGAAAATCTCTGGCTGGCTTGTAGTCTATGCAATAATTACAAAGTAACCCAAACTGACGCATTAGATCCGGTAACGCAAAAGCACGTTAAGTTATTTAATCCGCGCACTCAACAATGGTCACAAAATTTTGCTTGGAGTGAAGACGCTACAGAAATGATTGGACTTATATCAGGTTCGGGTAATTACTTATAATGTGAATTCGGCCGCTCGAACTTGAATTCGGGCGCTCGAACTTGAATT
>NZ_JAUBOY010000009.1:0-23645 GCF_036700465.1 Microcoleus sp. T3_A4
AAAGGCATTAGAATCAGTGGACCGCCTTTAGGAAGGCCTCCAGTAAATGTCAGTAAAGAAAAAAAGAAGCAAGCATTAAAAGATGACAGAATTAGGAATGCGATTGAGGGTAAATTCGGGGAAGGTAAACGAAGATTCGGTCTCAATCGTATCATGGCAAAACTTGATAATACTTCACAAACAACTATTGCTATCACTTTTTTAGTCATGAACCTTTCTACCTGGTGGCGCCGGGTTTTTTATGTGTTTTTATGTCGAGCGGATCAAACAATGCCTGTTTTTGGACTTAACATAATTTGCGCTTATATTTTACTCAAAATCAGGCAGGACAAACTTATATTTAACTCACCTTGAATATATCGATCGCTCCTGCTAGTGGTCTGCGATCAATTATTCAGCAAACCCTAATTAATGCAGACTGCAATGGCTGTGCAAATATTGGTCGGAAAGTAGCAACAATACTTGGAATTGATCTTAGTGGAGTTGGTAGAGGTGACTTGTCAGCACCTGTAAGACTTAAATTATGGTCTTATGAATCCCCGTCCCTTTAGGGCTGGGGAGATGTCAAGCAGAGTTAAGATTCGCAGCAGCTCTAAAAAACGATGAGTGCGGTTAGGTAAAAGAGCTTTTTACTAGAGGAAAATAGTTAGTTTTGACCGCAAATTGTTGAGGTTGTTACGGGCAGTGTGTACGGGCGATCCCCCTGTATCAAATTTTTCAGATTTTTAGTGGAATTACAGTTTTATTCCAGGTATGGTTTCATGTAGAATCATCCCTAAGATAGATACAAAATATTATGAACTTAATCCAAAACTTGGAAGCGGCTTGGTATTACCATCTGGGTTCGCGCCACCTCGAAGCTAACGATGATCATGGTGCTCTGGCGAACTTTAACAGAGCTTTGAAGTTGCAATCAGATCATTATAAGGCTTGGTTCGGCCGAGGTATGGCTTTGGGGAATTTAGAACGGCACTTAGAGGCGCTGAAGAGTTTTGATGAAGCCTTGGCGGTGCAGCCGAATGCGAGCTTTGGCTGGCACAACCGGGCTATTGCTTTAGGAAAGTTGGGCGAGTGGTTGGAGGCTCTCAATAGTTTTGACCGGGCTCTGGAGTTCAGTCCGTGCGCGGCGAGTATTTGGCACAACCGAGGACTGACGCTGATCGATATGGGGCTTTACGAGAAGGCGGTTCTGAGTTTTGATCGCTGTTTAAATTTGTACCCGGAGGCTGCTTGGGCGTGGTACAACCGAGGTAATGCCCTATTGGAACTCAAGCTTTACTATCAGGCACTCAACAGTTTTGAGCGGGCGATCGAGTTTAAGCCTGACGATGCGAAGGCTTGGTACAATCGCGGTATAGCTGCGAACTCTATGGGACTTTACAAACAAGCAGTGGCTAGTTTTAGCCGATCGATCGCTCTACAACCGGGCAGAGCCGAGGCTGTGGGCGAACGGAGAGTAGCTTTGGAGAAATTAGTAGGTTTAAATCAGAGAAATGGCAAGTTTACTCCCACATCTGAGCGTCCCTTTGAGGATTATTTGATCTGGTACAACCGGGGTGTGGAATTGGCGCGAAAAGGCTGCTACTCTGAGGCGATTGCTTGCTACGAAACAGTTTTAGAAATAAATCCTGATTTTGCTAACGCTTTTTACAATAAAGCTTGCTGTTATGCTCTACTGGGATTTGCTGATTTAGCCCTTGACAATTTGCAGCGGGCTATGGAGTTGATCCCTAATTTATACCGAGAGCTAGCTTTAGCTGACTCGGATTTAAGCTGCATTTGGAAACAAGAACGTTTTGAGGCGCTGATCCAAGGTTGATTTTACGCAAAAAAACAGCTCCCCAATCGGGCGAGCTGTTTTTTTGGCGGGCGCACATTCGATCGCCCTCAAGAGTATTTCTGCAATCTTTGCTATTGCACAGAAACTCGGATTGAGGGCTTGACCGGCCTCTTGGCAACTACGATTACCCGGTAAGTGCCGGACTCGGGGAGTTGAGCAAAAGTTTGACCTTCGCCTTGATCCAGGAGTTGTCCCGACGGAGATTCGATCGCCAGATCTAGATTTTTGGTGCTAGCTGTGACCCTAATTGTCTGTCCCTGCTTGCCTTGAACCGTGATAGGCTGGATTTGGTAGCCGGACATTTTGAGTTTGACTGTGGCTTGTTTTTCCTTGAATGCTATGGGAATTGCGCGATCGGGCCTATAAGTCCACTTGGCGTTAAAGTCGCGTCCTAGTACGAAGCTGGTGGTTTCACCTTTGGGGGTAACTCGCACGCGGTAGATACCTGACTCTGGCAACTGGCCAATCCACTGATTATCTGATTTTTCAATAACCCCCATATTTTCACCATTGGGACTGTACAGTTCGGCTGTCAGTTGTCCCGCCCACAGCGAGAGAGTGAGTTCTCGCCCTTTGATGCCTTCAAAAATATAGGTGGTGGGTTGGTTGATGGTTTCTCGGATTTCCGAGGTTGACATTCGCTTGATTGGTTCGAGGTTTGAAACTGATTCAGAGGTAACGGATTTGTTAAGGGTTTCTGTAATTTCCGAGGCAGCCATCAGCTCGCTCGGCGCAATTTTGGGGGCTACTGGGCTGGCAAATACTGATTTTGCCGTCATCATGAGTAGCATTCCAGTCAGTAAAATTAGTTTTTTCATGTCGCACTTCTGAGGGGGGGTAAGGAGTTGTATATGGTTACTTGTGTTTGCCTGTTTTCACCGGATTAAATCTGGCGATCGCACAGAGGCTACAGCAGCATAGAGGATACACGTAAATATCCCGTACTTGCACAAAACCTGATGGTAGCAGATTGGCAGTGCGGGAGCTAAGTAGTAGGCTCTGTTTTTCCGGACATTTCAATGATACTACCTACGCATAATATCATCAGAGAATATTAGTAATTGGGTCGAGGAAAATTAAAGCTGTTTCCCAGGATCTTGTTAAAAAAATGCCCACACCCAAAAAACCCGGTGTTTTGGATTCTGGCTCTGCCTTACTACTAGACAACTGCTAGACCCCCACGGGGTTACAGCCCCTCGTATTACTTCGTTTTTGACAATCGCCTAATTATGTAGGGCGCTGCAAACCGCACCTTACCATATTTGTAGCACGTCCAACCCGGGTTTTCGTAAGTTTTGATCCTGTATTTTCCTAGGGCAGATTTAGTCAGACTCTCTGATACAAACGGGTTTATCACTGCCAAATCTGCCCTACCAGACAAGGTTAATTTGTATTACGAACCTGCCAGAATTTTTAGGTAAGCTTCTACTGTTTTGGACAACCCCATTTCTAGCGCTTCCGCAATTAAAGCATGACCAATTGATACTTCGAGTATATCAGGAATAGAGCAAAATTTAGCTAAGTTTTGCAAATTTAAATCATGTCCGGCATTCACTCCCAAACCTGCTGATTGAGCGGCTTGAGCTGCTAAGACATATTGTTGAAAAACAAATTCTACTCTACCTTCGCGAAAAGCAGTTGCGTAGGGTTCCGTGTACAGTTCTACTCGGTCTGCTCCAACTTCTTTTGCTAGTGGCATGAGAGCAGCATCTGCCTCCATAAACAAGCTGACTCTGATACCATTGTCTTTTAATTTTTCAATGATTGGTAAGAGCCGATCGCGATTTTCGGGAATATTCCAACCGCTATCCGATGTTAGCACGTCTGGAGCGTCTGGGACTAAGGTACACTGAGCCGGTTTTACGTCGCAAACTATATCCATAAATGGCGGCTGAAACGGATTTCCTTCGATGTTGAACTCGACGGTTAGCATTTTGGCTAATTCGTAAACATCGGCAGCTTTGATATGCCTTTCGTCGGGGCGGGGATGGACTGTAACGCCATGAGTTCCGGCAGCAATTACTGTTTTTGCGGCTTCGGTAACGCTGGGAATGCCTATGTTTCGAGAGTTTCTGAGGAGGGCAATTCTGTTGATGTTGACGCTGAGTTTTGTCATGGGATGTTAATCTTTAAAGTTGAGCTCACATCTTGCATCTTTCTCAAGAACGGGCAAGATGCCCGTTCCACAAAGAGTAGATTTTATTGTGGAACAGGCATCTTGCCTGTTCAAAAAAGGAGTATTCACAATGGTGCAAGATATAAGTTGATAATACTATATTAATCGCTTTCGGGACGAAACTTTGAGCCTAGGGCGGTAGTGTTAGGGCATTGTCAGAGGAAAACTCAGCTTGTGCAAGCGGTAAACTTTCTGCAAAGAAAGCCTCAGCTATTTGCTGTTTTGCTGCCAAATCTTCAAGGTTGGCGATGCAGAAAAGGGGTGCAACGCGATCGACTATTTCGGGCGGAAAGTCTCGGCTGAAATATTTTAGTTCAAAATCGTATCTGTGGGGACGGTAAATCATGCCCAACAGTTCGACTAAGGGTAGAAGCGTCCAATTGTGATAGTTGCCGATCGCATCTACTAAATGTCCGCGATAAATCTCTTTTTTAACCAGAGGTTGCAGCAAATCGAAACGGATTTTTAGGTCGTTGAATCTCGACTGCATTGTAGATAAATGTTTGCTTATATCGACAGGATGCGGTACAATTAGATTAACTTTGTCGAAGGCGATCGGCACTTTTCCGTGTCTCTCTATTTCCAGGAAATCGTTGCGGCTGCTGCGCCGAAAAACGGCGAAATCAATTAGCAAAAACGGCGGGGTTTCTTTGAGCCGCCAGAAGCACTGCGATTGACCGTGCCAAGCGGGTTCGGGAACTCGATATTTGAGTTCGATTTCGGCAATTTCGGCGAGGGTTTTTTCAACAATATCCAATGTTTCTTCCACGCAGTTATCTTCAACCACAACCGCAATATCGAGGTCTGACCACTCGTCGGTGTATCCGTGGGCTGCTGAACCTCCTTGCCACAAAGCGAGAACAAAATCTAAAGGTTCTAAGGTGGAAACAATCTTTTCGAGAATGATTTGTCTCATGGAATCAAGCTATACTGTTTGTTTTCCGTGGCTTGCACAAGTTTAACAAACGATCGCGTGTTGAGATTGCTCCGCGACAGTTCTCCGAGGAGTTGCTAATGCTTCCGGTTGTGCACTGCTGCCAAAAATTACACGGGAAGCTGCAAGGGAAAGTGGCAATATGAGGGAAAGTGCGATCGCCCGCGATTGAAAATCAGCCTTAAATTGTCAGAATCAGAAACTTGCCCGCTGTCCGGTAACATGATAAAGGATTAATTTTAAACAGCGCGGCATGGCTACTATTTGGGAACTCGACTTTTACAGCCGTCCAATCATAGACGAGCGAGAGAAAAAAAAATGGGAAGTGTTGATCTGCGAAAGCCCGCTGAATGTAGGCGACAAGGCCGAATCTCTGTTTCGCTACTCGCAATTCTGCTCCAGTTCTACCGTAAATTCCCTGTGGCTGGCGGGTGCTATTAAAGATGCGATCGCCGCAGCACCGAAACGCCCCGAAAAAATCCGCTTTTTCCGCCGCCAAATGGCGAACATGATTACTAAAGCCTGCGATGACTTGGACATTCCCGCCGCCTGCAGCCGCCGCACCCTGGCCCTTAGCCTGTGGCTGGAAGAACGGATGCAAGACGTTTATCCCGCCGAACCGGGCTATCAACCGGTCGTGAACCCGAGCGTTCAATTTGTACCAGAAACGCCAGTTGCGCTGCCGGATGCTTTAATCGGGGAAAAATGGGCGTTTGTGAGTTTGCCGATCGCAGCTTTTGACGAAATGTCCGAGTGGGATATCGGATTTGGCGAAGCTTTTGGACTGCCGATGACACGCCTCGCCCCAGAAACCCAAATTCCGGGACTAATTATCTACTCGTCGAGAGCCACAGCCCTGGCAGGTTGGATGTCGGGATTGGAGTTGGCTTTCCTAAAATTTGAGAGCG
This sequence comes from Microcoleus sp. T3_A4, assembly GCF_036700465.1. NCBI lineage: Bacteria > Bacillati > Cyanobacteriota > Cyanophyceae > Oscillatoriales > Microcoleaceae > Microcoleus > Microcoleus sp. T3_A4. The sequence continues at coordinate 5,859 of NZ_JAUBOY010000009.1, forward strand.
GCCCACCTGCTAGGCTGGTATTAGATACGGGAGCTAACGATCGCTGGATTTTAGCTAATCTCAGAGACGCAGCAACTGAGAGAGAAGCGAAAGGATTTGAAGCAGCTAAAAACCAAGCAAAAAAAGTACATTTTTTAGCAATTCAGTCGAATCCCGAATCGGAATCTTTTGCAGGATTTTGGCTGCTGCACGAACTAACTATTTAGTCATCAGTCATTAGTCATCAGTCAGTTGTCAGTTGTTAGTTGGCAGTTGTCAGTTGGCAGTTGTCAGTTGTTAGTAGCAGTTAATAATCTACCGTTATTTAGTCTAGAGTTAACAGCTAGATTGACTAATAACGAATAACTCATATAGCGGTTCTCAAATAATTGAGGTATGCTTTTCAGTCCCAGACCCGCGAGGCCTATGCTCTACGAGCATCTCATGTTACTGAGAAAGGCTATAACTAATAACTACTGACTAATGCCAACTGCCAACTGACAACTGCCAACTGCCAACTGACAACTGCCAACTGACAACTGCCAACTGCCAACTGCCAACTGACTAATTACCAACCACCGACAACAATGACCAATCACCAATCAGCAGAACAACTGTTAGAACTAGCCACCAAAGCAGGTGCAGAAGCTGCTGAGGTATTGGAATCGCAATCGCTCTCACGGCCGGTCTTTTTTGAAGCAAACCGCCTCAAACAGCTAGAAACTGCCCAAGCAGAAGGCATTGCACTGCGGCTGTGGCGGGATGGGCGGCCGGGTTTGGCGGTGGCCTACGGGCCCGTGGAACTGCAAATTTTGGTGGACAGGGCGATCGCGCTTTCGCAACTTAACGAACCGGAAACCATTGAACTCGGCACCGGTGAGAAAGTTGTTTATCCCGATCGCGGAGTGTCGGTGCCTGCCGAACAGCTAGTAAACTGGGGCAAAGAGGCGATCGCGATCGTCCGCGAAGCTTATCCCGAAAGCCTCTGCACCGCCGAACTCGACTGCGAAATCGAAAGCACCCGCTTGGTGAACACCAGAGGCTTGGATTCCAGTCACACCGACACCACCCTCAGCGGTTACTTGTCAGCAGAATTAGTGCGGGGAGAAGATTTCCTCAACATTTGGGAAGGCGAAACCGAACGTGGCACCCTCGACTTAAACACGAGCGCCAAGCGGGTTTTGCAGCGTTTAGAATGGGCAAAAGATAATGTTGCTCCCGCCACGGGCCGTGTGCCGGTGCTATTTACAGCCAAAGCAGCCGATTTGCTGTGGGGGACTGTCTGTGCGGCGTTGAACGGCAAACAGGTACTCGAAGGCGCTTCGCCTTGGAGCGATCGATTAGGCCAACAAGTGACATCGCCGCTTGTCACCCTCTCGCAGCAGCCGGATATCGGGCCCTATAGCTGTCCTTTTGATGACGAAGGTACTCCCACTCGGGCGATCGTCTTTATCAACAGCGGAGTGTTGCAGCTATTTTATACCGATCGCACCACCGGTCGAGCCTTGGGCAGTGGCACCACCGGCAACGGATTTCGCCCTGGTTTGGGCAGCTATCCCACGCCGAGTTTGTTCAATATTTTGATTAAGCCAGGTTCGCTTTCGCTAATCGATTTAATCGCTAAATTAGACGACGGAATTGTAGTAGATCAAATGCTTGGCGGCAGTGCTGGAATTTCCGGCGATTTTTCAATTAATGTCGATCTCGGCTACCGAGTCAAAAAAGGTCAAATAGTCGGCAGAATCAAAGACACTATGGTAGCTGGTAATGTCTATAACGTCCTCAAACAATTGGTAGAATTGGGAGGAGACTCCGAGTGGAACGGTTCTTGCCAAACACCGTCTGTAATTGTAGAAGGATTGTCCGTCATCGGCAAAAATTAAAGTTAGTTGGTAGTTGACAGTTGGCAGTTGTTAGTAGTCAGTTGGAAGTTGGCAGTTGTTAGTAGTCAGTTGTCATCAATCATCAATCAACAGTCAACAGTCAACAGTCAACAGTCAACAGTCAACAGTCAACAATTCCCACTTCCCATACATAATATGCGTATTTGTTTTATCGGCGATTCTTTTGTAAACGGTACTTGCGATCCCAAATGTCTCGGTTGGACAGGACGGATTTGCGCGGCCGCTTGCGGACAAGGACACGATATTACCTACTACAATTTAGGAATAAGGGGAGAAACCAGTGCCGATATAGAAACTCGTTGGTTCAACGAAGTTTCTCGCCGCTTACCTCACTACGGCGATGGCAGAATAGTATTTTCCTTTGGCGTCAACGACACTTACCGAGAAAACGAAAAAAATCGCATAGAAGTTGAAAAATCAATTGAAAATGCTCGCTGTATTCTCACGTCAGCCCAAGAAATATTTCCAGTATTAATGGTAGGGCCACCGCCAGTTATCGATGCCGATCGCACAAGGCGGATTGCCAACTTATCTGAACACTTTTCCCAAGTTTGCAACGAGTTAAATGTGCCTTATTTAGATGTTTGCACCCCGCTGCAAAACTCGGAAATTTGGCATAAAGAACTTACCGAAAATGACGTTTCCCATCCCCGCGCCGCCGGTTACGCTGAATTGGCGAAAATAGTTCACAATTGGGACGGTTGGAAAGCTTGGTTTAAAAATATCAATATATCAGATCAAGAGACAGTAACGCTGTTCCGAGCCGTCGGCAAAAAAGAAATGGAACTGATTAAAGAAAGCGATTTTATGGCATTTCCGCCACGCTTATCCTTTCAGCCTACTTTTTATCCCGTACTTCACAAAGCCTATGCCATACAAATCGCGAGAGATTGGAATACAAGAGATGCAGCATCGGGATATTTCGGCTATGTCACGCGCTTTCGGGTGGCGACAGAATTCTTAAAAAAATATCCAGTTCAAAATGTGGGCAGTTCGATTCACCAAGAATATTGGATTCCTGCAGAAGAATTGGCTCAATTCAATCAAAATATTGTCGGAAAAATTGAAATTTTTGCGGAATATCAACCCTAAACTCGCAGCTAACTATGCTTGAATTTAATCAATTTTCAGTAGTGAGTTTTGACTGCTACGGCACTCTGAGAGATGGGGAAAGGGGAATACTGCTAGCCTTGAGACAATTGCGGTCAAGTCACGAGATATATTTGGGTAAATCGCAGACACGAAAAAACAGGATTTTGCGCGACACTGCCGGCCAGTGGCCAGCCTGATTTAGAAGTGCCGGATTTAAAAACGCTGGTGGAGGCTATAAGGTAAAAAAATCCCAGATTGATATCAAATCCGGTAGCATCGGAATTACAGCAGATTTTAGGTAAGTATCGAAGGATTTTTCGCTAAAGTGCGATCGAGCAGACAATTCTCAGGTCATCTACGCTATTTATGCCGTACATAACTATCCCTAAACAATTTAGGGAACCTTCCAGGGTCATCAAATCTCAACTGTTTTTACGGCCGAAACGCCTCGCTATTTTTGAAGCTTGTCTGATCGGCTTGGTGGCAGGACTGGCAGGCGTTTTGCTAAAGTCAGGAGTCGGATGGCTCGGCAGTTGGCGAGTTGCTACCTCGACAGTAATTCCAGCTTGGATATTACTGCCCGCCGTCGGTTTATTGGGCGGGTTGCTGACAGGTTTCTTGGTTGAGCGTTTTGCTCCCGAAACTGCCGGCAGCGGCATTCCTCACGTCAAAGCTGCTCTCGGCGGAGTCAATCTTTCCTTAGATTTACGAGTAGCTGTAGCCAAACTTCTGACCACTATTTTAGCAGTTGGTTCCGGTTTAACTTTAGGCAGGCAAGGGCCTACTGTGCAAATAGGAGCATCTTTGGCTGGCTGGATAGGTCACTTGATGCCTACTTCCCCAGACTACCGCCGACAATTGATTGCTTGCGGTGCTGCTGCCGGATTGGCTGCTGGTTTCAATGCTCCCATTGCAGGAGTTTTGTTTGTAGTTGAAGAACTCCTGCACGACGTTTCGGGATTGACTTTAGGGACTGCAATTATTGCTTCATTTATCGGTGCAGTTGTCTCGCAGCTTTTGGGCGGCGATAGTTTAAATTTGAACCTTCGCGAGTACCAAACCAGTTTTGATGCTCAGGAAATTCCGTTTTATATACTGTTAGGAGTTTTAGCGGGATTGCTGGGAGCTTTGTTCACCAAAGGGATTATTGCTAGCTTGCAATTTAACAGGCGATCGCTCAAATTAGCTTTGCCTGTGCGAATGGCTCTAGCTGGTCTAATCTGCGGTTCAGTAATAGCTTTTCTTCCAGCAACTTTCCGCGATAATACGGGTTTACGGGAGTTTATGCTGACGGGCGAAGCAAGCGGGATAACAAGTTTAATTGCTTTTGTAGCTCACTTTTTTCTGACAATTATTTCCGCTGCTTCTGGAGCTCCGGGAGGATTGTTTTCTCCTGCCCTAGTTCTCGGTTCTGCACTCGGTCACATGGTGGGCATTGTGCAGGCAGATTCCCTGGGTGTCGGTTTGCCGGTAACTTACGCTTTGGCGGGAATGGGAGCGTTTTTTTGCGCGGTTTCTAGGGCGCCGATTACTGCGGTAGTGATTGTGTTTGAAATTACGGCGGATTTCAAATTAGTGCTGCCTTTGATGATCTGTTCTGTAGTTGCTTATTTGGTCGCGGAAAAGGTGGACAGTGGCTCTTTGTACGATCGCCTTTTGGAGTTTAACGGCATTCAACTGACAAAGGCAAAAGCTGCGAGCAATACTTTGAGCGACTTGCACGCAGATGACGTGATGCAGCGCCGAGTTGAAACTCTTTCGAGTCTGCTGACTTTCGATGAAGTGATGCAGGCTTTTTCGCGATCGCACCACCGAGGCTTTCCAGTAGTTGAAGATGGCAAATTAGTCGGAATTGTCAGTCAAACCGATTTAGTAAATGCTAGCGAGCGCAATTTGTCCGGCAACTCCCTGCTCAAAGAATTTATGACTGTACAGCCGATCGTAGTCAAAGCAAGCGATACTTTAAGCGAGGTATTGTACAGGCTCAACAACTACAATATCAGCCGTTTGCCAGTGGTAGAAGGTCGGCGTTTGGTGGGAATTATTACCCGCAGCGACATTATCCGAGTTGAATCCGATCGCCTCAGCGGAGAAACAACCCAGGGCCCGCATCCAGAACCTTCCTATGTTGTCTATCAAACCAGAGCTCCGCAAGTCGGAAACGGCCGCTTATTAGTGCCGCTTTCCAACCCCCAAACAGCACCCGCTTTGCTGCGGCTGGCGGCGGCGATTGCGCGCGATCGTAATTACGAATTAGAATGCCTGCAAATCATCATAGTACCGCGCAACAGTTCCCCCTCAGAAAGCGCAGTGCGGACAACCAAAAGCCGCCGCCTGCTACAACAAGCAGAGCGAATAATTCGCAATTGGAACTTGCCGGTACACACCCAAATACGGGTAGCTCACGACGTGCCTAACGCGATTTTGGAGACAATAAAGGAGCGGCATATCGATTCAATTTTGATGGGCTGGCAAGGCGAATTTTCCACAAAAGGACGCATTTTTGGCGATGTGGTGGATACCGTAATTCGGCAAGCAGGCTGCGAGGTTATTTTGGTGAAGTGGAGCGAAAAACTATTAGCAACACGCAAGAAAAATGAGTTTTCCCCCATTTTCAGCGGGCGAAAATATACGTCTATTGAATGGGAATTCAATACCGAAGGAGTTGATGGTGCAGATAATCCCGCATTGGCGATATCCTCAGATTCATCAGCGACTCCAGAGACGGAACTTTCCCCGCCGAATTCAGACCTTCCAGGGCCAGAATTGGGACTGCACACGCTGATGGGTTTGCATCGCTGGTTGGTGCCTATTCGCGGCAGTTACAAGCAAGCTGCGGCTTTGCGGCTGCTACCTGCTTTGGTGGCTGCGAGTGCTGTACCGGAGATTAAATTGTGTCAGGTTCATCAGCCTTCTGTTGCAGAACCTGATCGCGGAGAATTAAAGCAAGCAGCGGAGTTTATCAAGCGCCGGGTTAGCTGTTCGATAATAGCGACTTCGGTTTGCGCTAAATCGGTTTCTGATGCTTTAATTGATTTGGCTCAGAACGATCAGTGCGATGCGATCGTCCTGGGAGCGAGCCGTGAAGGGCTGCTGAAGCAGGTGATTCACGGGAATATCCCGGAAGCTGTGGCGCGCGGGTGCGACTGTACAGTCATTTTAGTGCGATCGGCCTCTTAGCTAACCAGACGGGAATCCCCCTTCTTCCTGACATCCGTTAAATGCCTTACCGCATCCGTTGCCGAATTTCCTTATTCTTATGGCAGCCAAAAATCGGGAATGAAAGTTTTAGTCAAACTGCGAGTAAACTGATTAATCTTTCTCCCGATTTGAATGTGCGGTTCGTCAGCTTCCACGGGAATAATTGCCGCTTTGTTTCCGATTCCGAAACGCGAAATTACCAAATTGGCAGCCTCCAAACCAGTAACATAAGCCTTTTCCTGCGACCAAGAACCGTGGCGGGTCACAACCCAATCGCCGCTCATGAATACATTATCATAACTTGTTACCGCAGGCAACAAATACTGATAGCTGCCAGGAGCAAAATGCGTCACCGCCCGCGACAGCCGAATCGCGCTGCTGTCAATTACTTGGCCCTCCCCAAAAGCGGGGATGCAAGTGGCTAAATCCCGCTGAACTAAGGAAACAATTTCCTCATCTTTCAGGGGAATTAATTGATTTGCGTGATAAAAATCAGCTTCCACAACTGTTCCCGGTTCGTCTCGAAATTCGTCGTGCAAAGCATTCAAATCAAAAAACGTCCAGCCTGTAGTTGAACTAAATCCAAAACAGGCATTAGAAGGCAGTGGAATGTCAATTTTTCGGTCAAACCACAGGCGAACAGCTAACACGTCAACTGCACCCAAATTCATCGCGTCCCGAAACTCTTGCCGACTTTGCAAAGCAGGGCTGCTGCTGATTATTTTTTGCATTCCCGTGACGCCAACTGCAAAAATAACAGCATCTGCAGCGAAGGTTTCTTCGCCACAAACAACGCCTGTTGCTTTGTTGTGGCTGTCAACTACTAAGTCAGTAACTCGCCGCTGAGTCAATACTTTTGCCCCTAGTTTTTCCAGGCAATCGACCCAGGGACGAAAGATTTTTTCTCCCACAGTTCCGCGACACCAAACTACATCAAAATCCGGTTGGTGGGCTAATATGAAATAATACAGCATTCCCAAAGCTGCGGCGGCCGAACATTGTTCTCCTGGTGCAAATAAACCTACTAATAACATCGGCTCAAAAGCATCGCGGTACAGTCTTGCAGAAACGCCAAACTGTTTGAATAGTTCGCGGGCTGTGACGCGATCGTACCTGCGCCAAGCTTCGTCGGAATTGTCGAAATCTAGGACGGCATAGAGTAAGGGCAAGGCTGAAAGCCGATCGACTAATGGCAGTCTTTTAAATCTGGTATAAAGAAAGGTTCCTAACGGTGTGGGAAGGCGCGGTTCGTCCTGAAAAATCGGCGATTCTACTTCCAATCCGGCGGGTGAATACTGACAAGAACGAGTCCAAGGCGTGAAGGGATCTAGTCCTAATTCCTTGACTAAGGAAAAGATATTTTTGTAGGGATACCAGAAGCCATGAATGCCGGCTTCTACGGAACGCCCGCCGGCGGTTTTCCACCCTGCAACTAAGCCACCCGGATAAGGGCCTGCTTCTAGCAGGGTGACATCATAGCCTTGCTGTGCTAGGTGATAGGTAGCGCCTAAACCGGCCCATCCTGCACCGACGACGACTATTTTTGGGGTTGACGATTCTGCTGACATTGCGTACCTCTGGATAATTTATTAATGATGACATAATTCATAAAATCCGGATTTGATATAAAATGTGTTGGATTATGTGCTAAATTTCGCTTGAGTGAATAATGAGTGTCAAAAACCGCCAGCAAACAAACCTGTTGCTGCTCTTATTTCCCGCTACGGCATGGCTGATGGTTTTCTTCATTTTGCCCGTGCTAATTGTACTGTTGTACAGTTTTTTAGAACGCGGTACTTACGGCGGTGTTACTTGGATATTTACTCTCAGCAACTACCAGCGTTTGTTCAGTGGACTTTTCTTAGGAGTAATTGGGCGATCGCTCTGGCTGGCTTTTCTAACAACAGCCACTTGCTTGTTAGTTGGCTATCCCCTAGCATTCTTCATCGCCACCCGTTCTCCTCGCTGGCGAAATGCTTTGCTTTTGCTGGTAATTATTCCATTTTGGACTAATTTTTTAGTGAGAACCTACGCCTGGATCATACTGCTGCGTAGCGAAGGAGTAGTTAACACAGCCTTGCAAAGCCTGCAAATTATTAGCGAACCGTTAAACTTGCTTTTTACGCCTTTCGCTGTGGCGATCGGTCTTATTTACGGCTATTTACCTTTCATGGTTCTGCCTTTATATTCTAGCATAGAACGCTTCAATTTTTCATTAGTAGAAGCCGCTCACGATTTAGGTGCAAATGATATTCGCACTTTTTGGCGCGTATTTTTACCCTTAACAACTCGCGGTATTGTTGCAGGCTCGATTTTAGTTTTTGTTCCCGCCGTCGGCGCTTTCATCACACCAGATATATTGGGTGGTTCTAAAACAGTGATGGTGGGAAATTTGATTCAAAATCAGTTTATGAAAGCCCGCGATTGGCCTTTTGGTTCGGCGCTTTCTATGCTGTTGACGGTAATCATATTGATTCCTGTGTTAATTTACTTCCGCGTGTCTGACGAAACTCAATAAGGTAAGGTGTACACAAATCGTTGCACCCTGCGTTTAGGTTAAGATGCGCTCATGACTAATGACTAATAACTAATGACTAATGACTAAAAAAAAACTAGATTTACTCGTGCGGGCGATCGGCAAAAAGTGGCTTTGGGTACAAGCTGTACTAGCATTAGCCTTCCTTTACTTGCCAATTCTCATCTTAATTATTTACTCCTTTAACGCCTCCAGATTCAATGCCGTTTGGCGCGGCTTTACCCTCGATTGGTACCGCAGTTTGTTTAGCAATGCAGGCGCGACGATTGCTACGAGTAGCAGCGCCGGAATCTGGACAGCACTCAACAACAGCTTGCTAATTGCAGCTATTTCGACTGTGTTAGCAACCGTTTTTGGTACAATGCTCGCGCTAGCACTGGAACGCTTTCATTTTCCGGGGCGCAAAGCAGTAGAAGCTTTACTGTTTTTGCCGATTATTATGCCCGAAATTACGATCGGCATTTCGCTGCTAGTTTTCTTTACCCTAGTATTTCGCATCGTAGAAAATCTTACTGGAATTCGCCTCAATCTCGGCTTACCTACCGTAATTATCGGTCATGTTGTCTTTAATATTTCCTTTGTGACTATTACTGTCAGGGCGCGTTTGGCGGAACTAGATCCTCAATTAGAACAAGCAGCTTTTGACTTAGGCGCTAACGAATGGCGGGCTTTTTGGCGCATCACTCTCCCTCTAATTTGGCCCGCTATTTTCAGCGCGGCACTCCTGGCTTTTACTCTGTCGCTGGATGATTTTGTCGTGACATTTTTTACCACTGGCGTCGGTTCCATGACGCTACCATTATTTGTTTACGGCATGATAAAATTCTCAGTGACACCAGCGATTAATGCCATTTCAACTTTGATGTTGTTGGCTTCCTTGTTGCTGGTTGTATCATCGTTAAAAGTTCAGAAAAGTTAAAATAATTGCTTTCTGTGCCATAATTATTTTTGTCTGCAACTAACAAAACCTATGAAACGCCTGCTGACTTTCCTACTTTTGTTCTTGATGAGTGCAACGGTGGCTTTCGGCTGTAGCCCCACAGGTGGCAACCAACAGCAAGTGCTCAGCATTTACAATTATGCAAGTTATATCGCCCCAGAAACGATCGCCCAATTCGAGAAAGATAACAATGTTAAAATTCAATACGACACTTTCGAGAACAGCGACGCACTCTATGCCAAACTCAAACAGGGAAACCCCGGTTACGACTTAATATTTCCTGCCGATTACATGGTGAAAATCATGATCGCAGAAAATATAATTGAGCCGCTGAACTTAAACAATATCCCCAACCAAAAGAACCTAGAACCTAAGTTTATAAATCAAGCTTTTGATCCAGGAAATAAATATTCGCTGCCCTACCAGTGGGGAACCATGGGAATTGGCTACAATGTGAAAACAATCCAGAGAGAAATTAACAGTTGGGGGGTGATGTTCGACCCGAAATATACCGGAAAAGTCGCGTGGCAAGACGATGCCAGATACACATTAGCAGGAGTTTTAATGTATTTAGGATTTGACCCAAATACAACCAATCCCGAAGAGATTAACAAAGCCCGCGATTTGCTGATTAAAAGTAAAAATATCATTGCAGCTTTTGTCCCCGACACCGGGCAAAATATGCTAGATCAAGGAGAAGTAAATTTGACAATGGAATGGAGCGGTGATATTTTCCAAGTGATGACAGAAAATCCTAATCTCCGTTACGCTATTCCCAAAGAAGGAACAATCATTTTTTCTGACAATATGGCTATTCCGAAAGGTGCGCCCCACAAAGAGTTAGCGGAGAAATTTATTAACTTTATTTTGCAGCCAGAAGTAGGCGCCCAAATTTCCAATTTTACCCACTTCGGATCGCCCAACAAAGCAGCAATTGATAAAGGTTTAATCGATCCGAAAGATTTGAACAATCCTCAAATTTACCCACCGGCTGAGGTGTTTGGCAAAATGAAATTATTGGAGGATGTCGGGAAAGCAACTGCATTGTACGATCGAGCTTGGACTGAAGTTAAAGCAGGGGCTGGAAAGTAGATATAAAACAGGTTTCTGCCGGGGCTGGTTTACTTAATTTTTTAGCTTGTTTTGGAGTTGCACCATTCTCAAGAACAGGCAAGATGCCTGTTCTACAAAGATTAAATCTCTTGTGGAACGGGCATCTTGCCCGTTCCTAAACCAGTAATTGAGACTGGTGCAAGATATCAGTTCAACCGGACTCGAACTCAGATTTTTATTAGTCACACATACTAACACAATGCACTCTGTCGAGGTTTTAGAAGTTTCCAAAATATTTAAAAGTGCCCGCAGTCAAGATTTCTTAGCTGTTGATAACATCAACCTGCAAATTTACGATCGAGAATTCTTTTCTTTACTCGGCCCTTCCGGCTGCGGCAAAACTACAACTTTGCGAATGATTGCCGGTTTTGAAATTCCCACAGCCGGCGAAATTTACATTCACGGCCAACCGATGCAAAATCGCCCACCGTTTCACCGCCCAGTAAATACGGTATTTCAAAACTATGCTTTATTTCCGCATATGACACTAGCACAAAATGTCGCTTTTGGGTTAGAAATGGAGAATTTGCCTCAGAAAACAATTCGCGATCGCGTTGCTGAAGCCTTAGCATTAGTACAGTTAACCGATGTAGAAAAACGCTATCCCCGCCAACTGTCAGGCGGACAGCAGCAGCGAGTAGCACTAGCCAGAGCATTAGTCAAACAGCCGTCTGTTTTGCTGTTGGATGAACCCCTAGGAGCGCTGGATTTAAAATTGCGTAAAGAGATGCAATTAGAATTAAAAAAAATGCAGCGCAAATTGGGAATTACGTTTATTTATGTGACTCATGATCAGGAAGAAGCACTAACAATGTCGGACAGAATTGCAGTGATGGATGGAGGACAACTGCAACAAGTAGGCACGCCTGTTGATATTTATGAATATCCTAAAACGCGGTTTGTTGCTGATTTTATTGGCGACAGCAATTTTTTAAGCGGGCAAGTAGTAGAAAAGCAAAACAATCACATAATCGTGTTGGTTGACCAGCAGTTGCCCGTGTTAGTTGCAACAGCCGAAGATATCCCCCCTGGGAAAGTTGTCACCTTGGTGTTGCGGCCGGAAAAAGCTGCTATTTATCCGGCTAATTATGATGTTGAAAATAGCTGGCCGGGAATAGTAGAAGAGGCTATTTATATTGGCACTGACACGCGCTATACAGTGCGGTTGACTGCTAAAAGTTCGATCGCCCTTCGCCGACAAAACTTGCACAGAGATGACTTGCAGCGATACCAAGTCGGCGACAGCGTTCGAGTTGCCGTGCCGCCGGAAAGTATTTGCATTTGTTGACACTCAAGCGGACTGAAGTCACTGAGATTCTTTGGAAGATTGAGGGGCAGACTGAAGATGCGATTCCTTCCCGGTAGGAGATAATATACTTCTTCCTTCTGCTTCCTCCTTCTTCCTTCGCGTTTTTCGCGTCTTCGCGGTTAAATAATATAGACAGTATTGGTACTAAACCCGCGTTTGACTTTGCAAAATTTCCTCCAACAGCCTCTCTTGACTTTTCGCCGGTTCCTTGCAAGTCAAACACTCGCAAACTAACCCGATAACACCTTCAGGCAGATCAGCCTCAATCTGACACACAGCAGTCGGATAATACTGCGAAATTAAGCCAGAAATTCGATCGGGAGTCGTGCGAATCAGGGTAGAATGCTGATACCAGTCGATCGCCGAAAGTAGACTAGGACAAGCTTGGGGAGCATCTTGTACAATACTGCTGAAAGCTTGCAAACCTTGCTCCGCGCGATCGAGATATTCCAAATTTTGCCCCAACAGTGCGAGGCGAACCAAAGAGGCGATCGCAATTCCATTCGCCGCCGGAGTTGCATTGTCTATATAGCTGCGTTCCCGCACCAACAAATCTCCGCTAGCATCCTTAGCAGTATTGTAATATCCTCCCAATTCCACGCTCCACAAAAACTCATCAAACTCTTCTTGCACCTGCACAGCTTTCTCCAACCAAAACTGAGAATTCGGCAACTGTTGTGCCTCTTCCCCATTGCCTAAAGTCAAACTCGCTTGATACAAATCCAACAAAGCTTTCACAAACAAAGCATAATCTTCCGACTGCGCGGTAACAGCAGATTGTCCGTCATAATTCAACCGCTGAAACCGCCCATCCGTCCACTGATTGTCTAACATGAAATTAGCAGCTTTCACAGCTAATTCCAGATATTCCAAATTTCCAAAAACCGCTGCAGCGCGGGCTAAACCCGAAATCATTAAGCTATTCCAAGCAGCAATCATTTTCGTGTCAGTAACGGCGGGAATTCTACCCGGCCAACTTTCGTTTTTAGCTTCTTGATTGTTGCGGGCTGGCGGAAAGGTTTTTACATTATCGGGTTTGGCACCGTAACGCACAGCAAAAAGTTTAGCTAAAGCCGCTTCTACCGTGTCGCTCAGTTTTCCTGGGTGGCGGCGCTGCAATACATTCTGGTCTTCAAAATTGCCGCTGCGACTAACAGTAAACTGTGCTTTAATTTCCGCCAATTCCTCAGCAGTTAATAGCTGTTCCAGTTCGGCATAAGTCCAGACATAAAATGCTCCTTCTTCCGGTTCAACTTCTTCAGAAGTGTTAAAGCTGTCCGCATCCTGTGCAGCATAAAAATAGCCTGTTGGCGCAATCATTTCTCGCTTCAACCATTCTACTGTCCCCGCGATCGCAGTTTCAAAAGCGGGTTCTTGTATTCCCGCGCTCCACAAATTCGCTAAATACTCAACAATTTGACCGTTGTCGTAGAGCATTTTTTCAAAGTGTGGGACAGTCCAAGTCGCATCAACCGTATAGCGGTGAAATCCGCCTCCTACGTGGTCGTAAATGCCGCCCAATGCTAAGTCTAATCCGCGCTGAGTGCAGACTTGTTTGCTGTCGTATTTTGATTCAAAATTAAATCGCGTTCCCCGCAGTGCTAGCTCAGCATAAGGTATCATCGGAAAACTGGGGCCGGGGTTGTTGCCGGCAATAATTCCGGTGTTGAGTTCTAAGCCTTTTTGGAAGAGTTCGCGATTTAATTCGGCGGTTACTCCTGACAGCGCGGCAGACTGTTGGAGATTGCCTAAAATCTCTGCTTTGAAGGCTTCTACTTTGCCTTTTTCTGTGTCGTAAAAGCGGCGAATTGCTTGCAAAACTTCTAAAAATCCCGGCCGTCCATAGCGCGGTTCTACAGGGAAATAAGTGCCTCCGTAGAAGGGAACTCGCTCGTCTGGAGTGAGAAAAACGTTGAGTGGCCAACCGCCTTGACCGGTCATCATTTGCAAGGTTTGCATATAAATGCTGTCGATATCCGGGCGTTCTTCACGATCGACTTTTATCGGTATAAAATGCGAATTCATGTATTCGGCGATCGCGCGATCGGAAAATGCTTCCCCTTCCATCACCGTACACCAGTGGCAGCTCGAGTAGCCAATTGACAGGAAAATCGGTTTATTTTCGCTTCGGGCCGTTTCTAGGGCTTCGTCGCACCAGGGCCACCAGTCGATCGGATTTTCGGCGTGTTTCCGGAGGTAAAGGCTTTGGGATTGAGCAAGACGGTTGACCATAATCAAATCCACTTTAACTCGTGCTGAGTAAGCTTGTCAGTTCTATAGCAGTTTAGCGCGAGATGTTTTAGTTGAGTTGTTGCTGATAATTATGTTTTAATATTATGGCTGATTATCTCGATCTAATATGAGCTTATCATCTCGGAGAACCTTCAATCAACACCTAGGAAAATTTTTGCTGAGTGCTGCTGTTCCTCCTGCTGTTCTCAAACTGAGCCAAACTGAATCCTCGGAGCAAGCTTTATTAGACACTAATCTTAACAATCTTCTGGCTAAAGCAGACCCAGAAATAGAATTATTAGTCCCGACCTTTTTAGGTAACGACAAGCGTCGGTTCTACGGCAGAGGTGTTCCGAAAAGCTTGAAGTTAATCGACAAATTTCAACTAGGCGGCGGCCGGACTTTTCTGGGAAAGCGGTCTGTAGTTTGGAGCGGTGCCGGTTGGACAGGACAGCCGACAATTACCAGAGACGGGGGAAAAACTTATTTAATTATAGGTGCTTATGACCACAATTTGCGAAAAATAGATATTGCTACTAATAAAGAAGTTTGGCGCTATAAATTTGATGATGTAATCAAAGGTTCATCAACAATTTATATCGATCAAAAAGCTAGCGCCGAAAACAGAATTGTGATTTTGCAAGGCAGCCGCAGCGGCGGTGGTGGCAAAAGTGTCGTGCCGAGTTTTAGGGCAATATCTTTTAGAACTGGCAAGGAACTTTGGAAATTGGACATCAGGAAAACGCCCAGCTACAGCCGCGATAATGACAGCAGCGCTTTGGACATCGGCGGTGGAGTTTTGTTCAATGCGGGGGAAAATGCGATCGGCTATTTTCTCGATAGTTCCACAAGCAATGCAAAAATCAAACAAGGCATCAAGCAGCCAAATATATTGTCGGAAGTACAGCTTTATGCAGCAGCAGATATCAGGAAGCACGGCGGCAACTTGGTAGCGGAGTCATCGCCATCAAGGCTCAAGGATAGAATATTTATAGCTGCTGGTTCCGGTCATATTTACGGTATTAGCATTGCCACTAAAAAGATAGTTTGGGATTTCTATACTGGTTCAGATTTGGATGGAAGTGCTGTAATTTCTAAATCAGGTAAACTGTTCTGTGCCATTGAAAAACAATACATTCAGGGCAACGGCGGAGTGCTGAAGCTGAATCCCAACAAGGAACCGAATGCCAGTGTAGAATGGTTTTTGCCGACTGGAAATCGCCGACTTTCTAGCTGGGAAGGCGGGATAATTGGTTCGATCGCGTTGAACGACGAGTACAATTCAGGGGAGTTTCCGGCGCTGTTTGCTACAAATGCGCTCGACGGCAATTTGTACATCGGTTCCCAAGATATGATTACAGGTAAAAAAACTTTTGTGCCTTGGCGAAACCAGTCTTACGATACTCCGGTAATAGTATTTAAACAAGCCATTGGTTCTTCAATTTCGACTCCGATTTTTACCGATGGCAATAAACTGATCAGTGCGGGATACAACGGTGTTTATTTGTTCAATTTGAATTGGGAACGAGCGAAGTCGGGGGATCAGAATGCTTTGAAAAATGCTAAAGGGGAGTTTTACCGTTTGAAAGTAATAGAATCGGGGAGATTTAAGCCGGGTTTGTCATTTGAGGCGACGCCTGTAGTTTGGGACGGAATTGTGAGGATTTGCGCGAGGGATGGCTGGATGTATACTTTGGGTTAGTTATTGGTATGTTGTACCTGGATCGGGAACAGGCTTTCCGGCCTGTTCCACAACAGAGTCTACTTATTGTGGAACAGGCCGGAAAGCCTGTTCTTAAAATGGTGTTGAAATCGGCCACCTATTCCTACCTGCGGTTTAACTGCGGTGAGAGAAATAATTTCGGAAATTATCGGAAACTCGTTATGGCAACTCCTGAAACTCAAATAAGTCCAGTTTACGGTTGAGAGGATGCTCAAGGTATTTTACAGCTTGCGATCGCGCGCCGACAGGATGAAGGGGAATTATCCAGATTGCACCTTTTCGAGATAGCAGCGGAATTGGGCATTTCCGAACAGGATATTGTGGCGGCCCAATAGCAATGGTTAAGCTGAGGCGCATCTAAATTTGACTATCAAATTCGAGCAAATTCTTGTGGGGTGGGCGTCCCGCCCGCCCAAAAATACAATTTAGATGCGTAACAGCTTAGCAACTAGAGGAGAATTTCAAGAAAAACAGGTTTTTAACTCTTTTTTTTGATGACAAGCTACTCAAACCTTTACTGCGTAAACTCTTTCTACTTGCTTGTCACGCCGTTAAATCTTGGCATCAAGCTTTTTGCGAAAAATAATATTAACCAATTTTTAGCGAAAGCAGACCCAGAAATAGAATTATTAGTCCCAACATTTTTAGATAACGACCACCGCGCCTTCTACGGTAGACGCAGGGCTGTTTCATTCTCTTGTAGGGGCTGCCCCAATCCCACCAAATGCCTAACAAATTCTGGATGGGTCGGCATTCTTGGCACGACCCGTACAAAAGGCTGGTTTTCCCTAGGGGCAATCCCCCCGTGGTTGCCCCGAAACAGCCCCGACGGTAAAGGTGTTCCCAAAACCATGTCCCAGAAAGTCGAGTCGTCCCTTTAGTCGGTCAAAGTTCCGGCGTCACAGATAATAACGAGCACCGAAACCATTGGTCTCTAAATTGAGATGTTGCACCATGATCAACAAGCCTGTTTTGGGCGGTCTCTCCTGCCCACCCCCTACTCCCCACAAGAAAACTCATTCTTTGTGGAACCGGCCCCAAAGCCGGTTCTTGGTAATGGTGCAATATATAAGTCTAAATTGCGCTGGTTGCCGAATCCGAAAGCGAGAATCGACGCACCGAATATGATCCAAGATTTTGTCCTGAGTTATAGCCCACATTCCGCAGTTTCCACTATCACCATCGGTATTTACTTATTTTTACCCAGCAATCAAGCTCTCACTTAAACTTTTCTACCGTACATTAACGGATAAAAAACTTTTGAAGGGCATAAAATAGAGCTTTAAAACACTTTTATCAGTAATTCTGCTGTGTGAAAACCCAGGTTAGGAAGGTGGGTTATAGCTTTTTAAAAGAGAGAAAAGTCAGGACTAAAATCCGGATGGCAGCACCCCTATTTTTTGATGCACGCCATAGGAAATAGCTAGCTAGAAGCCATCAATTTAGGCATTTTGCCTAAATCCAATCAGCTTATTCCCAATCTTCATCGAATCTTTATCAAACCTACTTGCATTAACCTGTGCTTTGCTTTAGATTGAATATGTGAAGGAAAAAAACCTGCTTCCAGTCAACTTAAAAAATAAAGGTATCAACCATGAAATTCCAATTAAACTTAGTCAAATCTATTTTAGCTGTTGCCGGTGTCGCCGCTGTTAGTGCAGTCTCCGCAGCACCTGCCTCTGCCTTCAGCTTTGGTAATATCACTGGTGGCGATACGCCGGGAGATGCCTATGTAAATAGCTTTTCATTTGACGTAAT
>NZ_JAUBOY010000009.1:23745-44417 GCF_036700465.1 Microcoleus sp. T3_A4
TCCTGAACCTTTAACAATGCTTGCTGCTGGAGCCGCTGTTGGGTTTGGTACTATGTTCAAAAAGCAACGCGCTCAGGCTCAAAAAGCTGAATAGGCGATCATTTGAACTGGTTTTCGATTCTGGCTTGATGCCACACTGATTATTTTATGTTCGAGCTAAAAACCTGGTTCCTTGGTGAAACCAGGTTTCTTAGTATCTGATAGCGCGCCACCGTTAAAACCCCGGACTTGGAAGCTGATTTCAAGGGAGCATCTCATATTTGTTGTAAAAACACTTCTTCTGGCTCCTTCCTTCTGACTCTTTCCTCCTAGCTCCTGGCTCGAATTTCTAGCTTGGCTGCTTTCATTGAGATGCTCCCTATCTCAGTCAAATCACCCCTAGACAGCGCATTTAAGAACTACCGTAAAGCTGTTTCTGAAGAATTTCTCTATAGCAATCCTTGCAGAAGTCGTAAATTTTTTACCCCACCCCGAACCCCAGGACTGTTTCGGGGCAACCACGGGGGATTGCCCCTACGGAAAACCAGGCTTTTGTAGGGGCGGTGCGCCTGTGCCCGCCCCCACCCACAGATGATTTCATGGGCATTTCAGGCATCGGGGCTCTTCACGAGGGTTTGCCCCTACAAGAAAATGAAACAGCCCTGCCCCGAAGCAGCTCTGAGGAAGAAATTCACAAATGATTTAGGATTGCTATAAAGATACTGAGATTCTTGAAAAGCAGAGAATCACCATTGAGCATGGCTCGAACTCTAACTCGCTCAGCCGTATTTACTCAAACCTCAGTGTCACACCATGGGCGGCCCTAATTGTGTTTACTCTCAAGAAATCCAAGCCTGATTGAGGCTACTTATTTTTAATTTTTGTTGATTCACTCCCTTTTTAGTATTTGCTTACGGGGGCAAAGTAAGTAAGCGCTAGGCATCCAATCAATTAGTTCGAGTAGCAGTCTTTTCAATAGGTGTCCTAATGCTGAGCTATGCGTTGCATCTGAGTCTCACCATTCATCAAATTTCAGAGTCTTTACTAACCTCATCTCAAAGATTTACGGCGATTAACATCCTCCGAGTCCTTTCCTTATGAGAGGTTTAAGCTACTGAGTTGTCCACCTCCCGTACTATTTTTATGATATGATGTAACAATAGCCTGGACTGTTTTTAGTTCGTAGTCTGAAACCCTCGATTTTCCGTGGGTAATTTGATTGCCGAATTGCCTTGAAACCCTTATTCTACGGTTGACAATCAAAAACTGTCCGCAGTATTGCTCTCCTCAATCAACTAATAACTAATATCTAAAATGTTCAAGAGAAAACTTTTTTGGCTCATCATTATCGCCACAGCTTTAGTAACTCTGAATATGACACTCCTGTGGAAACTGGACGATATTGCTCATTTTTGGATGAGTATAGTTTTTTGGTGCGCTGTGGGTTCCCTACTTTGGGACAACCAGGATATTCTCAAACAGAGTGACATAAAAAGTGACCTATTATCGACAATAGCAGGGACGCTATTAATAGCTTTTATTCTCTTTCAAAGTGCTGTAGTTTCGAGTAAATTCGATCCTTTTTTAAGACTTGCACCTTTTTTGTCTGGTTTAGGTTTGAGCCTAATTGCGGTAGGTTTTCAGAACTTAAAACTATATTGGCGTGAATTGGTAATACTATTTTTTCATGGCACCCCCAGTGTCCTTACGTTACCTTTCGTGGATTTTGTTACCTCACTTACTGCTAAATTTGCTCATTATTCTTTGTGGTATGTCGGTTTTGATGTAACACGCGACGGTAATTATGTTGCTTTGCCAACAGGAAGGGTGTTGGTAAATGGGGGTTGTTCGGGTATAGAGGCAATGAATTACTTATTAGGTTTAGCTGTAATTTGTTTGTTGATGTTTCCTACTAAACAAAATAAGGCTTTGGTAATAGGTGTCGCGGTCATTTTGGGTTTTATTATTAATGTTTTTCGAGTGGCGGGAATGGCTTTGTTAGTTGCATCTAATCGCCTAGACTTGTTTAAATATTGGCATGAGGGTGAAGGTTCTTTAGTCGTGGGAATGATTGCGGTGATTTTGTTTGGGATATTTTATCAGTTTATGTTGAAACGAGATAGCAAACTTAGTCACAGTTCGGGAAATTAATTAGTTGCAATTTGGGGAAATATATCGGTTCTTCGATTTCCCCTCCCATAGTCAGGAGTCTCACTCACTCAAATGTCCGGGTGTTGAAATCCGCCAATGTCACTACCTGTCGTTTAACTGCGTCTATATCTATGATAGAAAGGATGTCAGGAATTATCGGAAACCTGTTATGGCGACAAATGAAAGTCAAATAAATCACATTTACGGTTCAGAGGATGCTCAGGGTATTTTACAGCTTGCGATCGCGCGGCGACAGGATGAAGGGGAATTATCCAGAGTGCAGCTTTTCGAGATTGCAGCGGAATTGGGCATTTCCGAACAGGATATTGTAGCGGCGGAACAGCAATGGTTAGCAACTAGAGGAGAATTTCAAGAAAAGCTGGTTTTTAACTCTTACCGTCGTCGCAAATTGCAGAAAAATGTGACCAAGTACGCAATTATCAATACTTTTCTAGTTTTGTTTAATCTAGCAGGTTCGCACGAGCTTTCTTGGTCACTGTTCATTTTACTCACGTGGGGCTTGGGATTGTCGCTGAATGCTTGGAATGTTTATCAAACTGAAGGGGAAGATTACGAAAAAGCGTTTCAGCGGTGGCGGTTGAAGAAACAAGTGGGAGAGTCTATTGGTACTGTGACGAATAAGTTTATGAAGTGGTTACAGTCGTGATTTGCTATGGTAAAAAACGCGATCGCCCTTTCTTTTACTTCACGCTGCTGAAGTAATTCTGATTTTAACTCGTTATATCAATTCCGGTTACACCGGAATGATTGTTGACTGTTGAGTGTTGACTGTTGACTGTTGACGGGCGGGTCGAAAAACTGAATATTTGAGTGTTAACTGTTGACTCGATTTTATGATTCCGATGCAACCGGAAACGATATTACTGGAAAGAATAATTGTTAAGGTTTTTTCTTTAACCTATCCCCAAGTGCGATCGCCCTTTATTGAGTTATACAATGAAGGACACTGCAAGGCTGTGTCCCTACAAATATCCCTCTTGTAGTCCCTCCCGGCAGTCGATCGCATTCTCTGGGCCAGAAAAACCTAACTTTCCTGGGGCAACTTTCCATTAGCACCATCTTTAACCACAGGATGAATTAAAGCAGATCGCAAACCTTGCCGAATTTCCGAATTCAAATACCTGCGTTGCAAAACCTGCCATTTTTGCCAAGCTGCATAGCGATTTTCGGCCAACACACCAGCCAACTTCGGCAACTCTTTTTTCAGATCGCGATCAACAAAATCTGTCAGAAACTCGCCTAAAACTTCACTGTCTTGAATATCGCCCAAACATTCCTGAATAGCTTTCACATCTTCGACATAAGCTTCGTAAGTCTCGCTGTAAAAATCCCCAAACAGATTCATCAAATAGCGAACCCGCTTCGCTTGCTTCCGCAAATCGTGCAGAATAGTTCCCTCGGCTGCTAACTTCTCTTCGACAGCCTCAGCATTTAAATCATCAACAACTTTAACTTTGCCATCTTCATATTCTGTACCCAACAGCCAAGCCGGATGCAGGAAAAACTCACTGACTTGAGGTAACAGTAAATCTGGCAAAACCTCAGCAATTGGCAAATGTTCGATCGCCTGAAACTTCGGTTTTTCCAGCCAATCCTCGATCGACTGCTTCAGCGATTCGTAGCCTTTGTGCTCTAAAATCGCCCTCACCCCTTTCAAAGCCCGGTGGCGCTGTTTGAGCAAATTCAACAAAGCCTTATCCAAAACTTTCTGTTCGTCAGTGGGCAAATTCGGGTAATAGCGGTTTTGGAGACTTTCGAGCATCACATCCAAATCCCTGAGCGTTCCCAGAATCCGCCCCACCTTACCAATTTTACGTTCAGAAGCCTCTTTTGGCCAATCTAAAACCGGAGCAAAACCAGTCACAGCCGATCGCAAACGTCTCAATCCCACGCGCATTTGATGAAGTTCTTCCGCGTCTTTGTCTTTGATAACTTCAGCCTCGTGCGCTACACTTTTGCGGAAATATTTCTCAATCGCCCCAGATGCAGCGTCTCCGAGAGTTTTAACTTGAGTTTTAACTTTTGCTGATGTTTTTACGTTCATGGCAGGTGTAGATTCCACTTTGCAGATCGACTTTAATCTCGATTTCAAAGGTTTGCTAATAAGGGGTTATATCCTAGCACACATTTTTAATTTAGGAAGCGCCGCCACAATAAATCTTAATATAAAGTGCTTGACAATTTCTACAAAATCAGCATCTAGCAATCTTCAAATCTTCAAATCTTCAAATCTTCAATTCTTCAATTCTTCAATTCTTCAATCCAAAATCCAAAATCTAAAATCTAAAATAAAATGTCCCTCCCTCGCCCTTGAGCTCATAAAAATCGGATTTCTGGCGCGCTTTCCCAAATAGGTTAAGATCGCTGCAAACCGATGTTTATTCGCCAAAGGGTGAGAGAGGGTGCGATCGGGAGGACAAGTTTTAAATTAAATCAAGCCCGCCCAGGCTTCCCGACTTCAAAGAGGCAGTTTAGCCTTTCCAGTCTTTCTCAGCTTGCTCGAGCACGTAGGTTGCTACATCGTCGATTTGTTCGGGCTTCAACTTGGCGCCGAAAGCAGGCATAGCATTTTTGCCCTTAGTTACCTGAGTGGTAATAGCTTCGAGAGAATTCATGCCGTACTTCTCAAGAGCACTCTTTTTCAAGGTTTTCTGGGCCATAACCACGTTGCCGCCACCGATGTGACAAGCAGCACAGTTCGAGCTAAAGATTTTAGCTCCTTTAACCGCATCACCTGCCAAAGCAGGGCGACCAAAGCCGACGGTAAAAATTGCGATCGCTAACAGGGCGATCGATAAGAGTCTTTTCAACGCAGTTCTCCTCTAATGGACACGCAAAGGGTGATTCTTTAGATATTTTACCTGTTAAAACAGGCGCGATCGCGCAGTCGTATCGCCTTCTTCCGAGTAATTTACCACTTTTTGGCAGTGGCAGTTCAACTCTCAAAATTCTCCACGCCCCAGCCCGGAGCTTTCTGAGCAGCCCGGATCACAAAAGCCGCTAAATTTTCAATCTCAGCCTGTGGCATCCAGCTTTCCGGCACTTGGCGGCACCAAAAAGTCTCCTCAGTACCGTCATAAGTCATCGGTTCTCTCAGATACGCCACCAGACTATTGATGTTGTTGCGGGGAGGCGTTGCCCCTTTGAGGTCAGCCAAAGACAGAGATATCGTCGGATCAGGCAAATTAGCCCCTCCGACGTGACAATTCAGGCAATTTTGCTCGAACAATACCTTGCCTGCAGACAAATCCTGAGCCGAAAACAAGCGAGTATGTCCCTCAGAGTCCAACTCCAGAGCCACAGGTTCGCTGGCTTGTAAATACCTATTCACGTAAGAATCGGCAGCAGCCAAAACAGGTTGAGGAGCCAACAGCACGGGCAAAATAATTAACATCCCCAACAGAAAGCAGACAAAAGCACCACGACGCAGCATGAGGGACTACAACCTTTTGCGATAATCAATGAGCCGGAGGTAAATTTTAGATTTCAGATTTTAGAGTGAAAAACGACCAGCCAGCAATTATTCCCGAACTTCAGCCATCTCCCAATCCAAAATCCAAAATCTAAAATTTAAAATCTAAAATCGATTAGCGAGCGCCTTTACCACCAGCCCACTGCTTGGAGACAATTTTCGGCTGCAACAGAATGTGACCGGCAATCGCGTACAAATCCTCATCCGAGAGATTTCTCATCTCAGCGAAAATATCCGCACTCTTCATGCTCGGATGCAGTTCCGAAATTTCCTCAAACCCGTCATAAGTGGTGGGATTTTTCATAAAGTCCACCAGCGACTCAATATTATTCCGGGGCGGGTTGGCCAAAGCCAGAGTTTCCGGGCTCAAATTCACGTTCGGGTCAGTTTTTGTCATGCCCGCAGCGTGACATTGAGCGCAAGCCGAATTGAACAGGCGTTTGCCTTGCTGAACTTGTTTGAGGCTCAGCACCACTGGAGCACCCTTGTCATTCAAAGTCACAGTGCGAAGTTCAGGACTCAGTTCAACAGCCATCGCACTGCTGACAAATAACTGAAAGCTCAAGAATACAGCGGTCAGAGCAATGAAATATCTTTTAAGCATGGTTCTCCTTAAAAAAATCCGGCAAATTATTGAACGCTAAGAGAGTATAGCTGGCAAACAGATTTGTGTTCAAAATTCCCTCTTTCTGCAACAACGGGCGAAAGTTTGTGCAGCCATACCTTTAAAGGTAGAGGAATTTTGCGATCTAATCTGCAAGAAGTTTTGAGTCGCGCCTTTTTTCGAGAGTGGACATAATTGCCTTAACATCCTCCAAAGCCAAACGGGTTTGAGGGTGCTTGTAGGCAATTTCCAACTCATCGCACAAGCGGATCACTTCTTCAACAGGGACGTTGAAGTCCTCTGCTATTTCTGCGATGGACAGGTCTGCAAAACCCATAATTTTTAGGTCGCTGACAGGTCAAAATTGAGTTGACGGCTATTAACTGAAAGCCGGACAATTTTAGAAAGCGCTGTTAGCTTGTTCTGTTAGTTTGTTCTGAGATTTTGTTTGATCTATCGCAAGCTAACTAACCGCTAACTGCGACTAGGCATTTTTGCCCAGCCTAACTTCAGGGCCAATCAACTTCCGATCAATATCATCCCACTGCTGCGTCGTTATTACCAATAGGAGTTGCGCGGGCGGGGCTCAAAACCCGGTGTCTGCGTGAACGTCTCGTTACCAAACTCAATATTGTGGGTAGAAGCCGGGTTTTTCGCAATTCCTCAGCAATTTCCCTCTGTGCCCCGCACTCACCAACAGACAATCATCCGGCGCAGCAGCTTAGGGAGAAAGTTTGAAAGCGTGAGTCTGCGGGGGCAAAGCGTGACTCTCACTGGCTTCGAGGGCGGGGAATTCCGAGTCTGCCAAGAAAGGCTGGGGCTGGTGGAGGCTGATGAGCTGACCGAGAGTTTTCTTTAATTGAGTCCGGGGTACAATCAAGTCTACAAAACCGTGGGCGAAGGAGTATTCGGAAGTTTGATAATTTTCCGGCAGCTTTTCCCGCAGAGTTTGTTCGATTACCCGGCCGCCGGTAAAGGCCACAGTAGCTTTTGGCTCTGCAATTATAATGTCTCCCAGCATGGCAAAACTGGCCGTGACGCCACCGGTGGTCGGGTGGGTCAAAATCGGGATGTAAAGCAGTCTCGCTTCCCGGTGGCGTTCCAGAGCCCCGGAAATTTTAGCCATTTGCATCAAGCTGAGCATTCCTTCTTGCATTCTTGCACCACCGGAAGCGCAGACAATGATCACGGACAAGCGTTCCCGCGTGGCGTGTTCGATGAGGCGAGTTAGCTTTTCTCCGACAACTGAGCCCATGCTGCCGCCGATGAACTGAAATTCCATGACTCCGAGGGCGACGGGCAAATTTTCTAGTTTGCCGATGCCTGTTTCTACGGCGTCTAGGTGGCCTGTTTTTTCTTGAAATTCTCGGAGTCGATCGCTATATTTTTTGCGATCGCGAAATTTCAGGGGATCTGTGGCGTGCAGTCCTTCGTTAATGGGTACCCAGGTATTGGGATCGATCAACTGCTCGATGCGATCGTCACTGTAAACTCTGATATGATGCCCGCATTCCAAGCAAACCATTTGATTTGCTCGCAGGTCTTTGGTATAACTCAGGGCATCGCAAGCTTCGCATTTATTCCAAAGTCCGTCCGCAATTTCTCGTTCCGGCCGTTCTTGGGAGTTCGGTACTGATTTTCGTCGATTTGCAAACCAATCAAATAGAGACATTAAAACTTGGTAATTGTTAACTGTTAACTGTTGACTGTTGACTGTTGACTGTTGACTGTTGTTATTTGTGAGTTGTTAGCTGCTACCAATAACTAATAACTAATAACCCATAACAACTGACAATAAAGAACAGACTTGACTACTGACTATTGTCCTCAATGGGACTGATGAGGAGCGATGCTGTTCGCTGGTGTTCTGGAAGAACTTGCAGGGCTGTAGCACTTCCAGCACCCAAATAAGATGCTATGCCCAAGTCTACAATCCGGGCCGGGATTTCATGAGCTGCTAGGAGCTGCTGCATTAATTCCGCTTCCCAACGAAAGCTAGTGGTTTTAAGTGTAATCCAAGACACGGAACAATTTTACCAATTTTTGAGACAATATTATGTTCGAGCGCGCCTGACTACTTGCAGATCAGAAACTAAAATTCGGGAAAAACAACTGCAAGTAAGTAGATAAGATCGCTTCGCCCCATAGAGCAGTAATTGCTGTACCGAGAGCCAGAAACGGGCCGAAAGGCATGGGTTGACGCCGATCGAGCCAGCCCAGGGCGATCGCCCCGCCACCAGCAAAAGCCCCGGCTATACAGGCGATGAATCCCGCTAGCAGCAAGTATTTCCAGCCCAGCCAAGCTCCCATCAAGGCGGCTAATTTGGTATCTCCAGCCCCCATAGCATTCTGCCCCAGCCCGATCGTCCCGGCGAGTCCGATGGCATCAAACAGCCACAACCCGACAACTGCTCCCGCGATCCCGTCGAGTACCAGATAGTGTATCGAGTCGATCCAACTAAATGTCGGCCACCAACCTTTCGCCACCTGGAAAACCAATCCGAGCACCAAACCCGATCGAGTTAAAGAATTAGGCAAAGTCATTGTATCGCAATCAATCAAAGACAAAGCCAACAACCAGCTAAACAAAGCCCAAAAACCCAGAGTTGGCACTGTTACGCCAAACCGCCAGAAGATGAGCACAAACAGCAAACCCGTAGCTGCTTCCACCAGCGGATAGCGGGCAGAAATCCGACTGCGGCAGTGATTGCAGCGTCCCCGCAGCCACAGCCAACCGAAAACGGGTATATTTTCGTAAGTTCTGAGTTGATTTAAACACTTGGGACAGCGAGAAGGAGGGTTGATCACCGACAAACCCGCAGGCAACCGATAGACTACCACATTTAGAAAACTGCCAATAGCCGATCCGAGAATAAAGACGATCGCCATGACAAGGCAATTAAAGATAATTTCCATTAAGTTGACTGTTCACTGTTGACTGGGGTTATGTATCACTTGTTACTTCTCAATAGTTAGTTGTCAGTTGTTAGAGCCTGTACGGTCAATTACCCATCATAAAAGGTATTAATAGTCAAGAAGGAAAGTTTTCATAAAATCCTGAAAACATGGCTCTTCACTAGAAACCTATTTTAGTGCGAGCGTTCGAGCAGACATAATATTAGTGACTAATTACCAATTCCCAATTCCCAATGCTCAATTACCAATTACCACCAATGACCAATTAGCAATTAATACATTTGAGATTCAATTTCGTCAAAAGTAACAAAACGTTCACCGGGCAATAAAATCGGCTGCGAAGCAAAAATTACCTGGCCTCGATCGCTTCCTTGACTGACAACTACACCCGCCGGACGCTGCATCTGCTCGGAATGCACTTTCAGATACATACCATAGGCAGAGCGAGCAGCTCGGATCAAATCGGGAGCTAGCAAGCTGTGACTTTCGGAAGTTTCTATCGTGGGTTGTGGGTTGGACTGGTATAGAGTCACTGGAAACTTATCATAATGGTATAGGTCGAGTTATTGGTGTTGCCTCTAGATTGATCGAACTTACCCTATTTTTTAAGAATAAACTTAGGTGGAAATTATTAATAGATTAACCTACAATCCTCCCTTGGCTGCGATCGAACTGCGGCTGCGATCGCTCCTTTCGGCTCAACTGTACGCTGCTGCGTGGGTAGATCCTTCCCCGGCAACGCTAATGGGGGTTTTCGAGCACCTGCGAACTCTGCGCTACATTCTCCACGACTACGTACCGAGGCTCGTGTCCGAATCTCCGCCCAATCCGGGCGAGGTGCGCTACCAGTGGCAAACAGGCACCTTGCTGTTCACGGATTTGGCAGGGTTTACCTCGCTGTTGGAAGCGAATGCTACCCAGGGACGCAAGGGAGCTGAAAGCCTGCTGGGCGTGATTAACGACTATTTTGCCTCGATGATTGAAATTGTCAGCAAATCGGGCGGGGATTTGCTGGAGTTTACCGGAGATGCGATGCTGGTGCAGTTTCTGTCAGGAGTTTACCAAGAGGATACAGCCAGGGCGGTGCGGGCGGGTTTGCGGATGCAGCGGGCGATGGCTGAATTTGCCAATATTGAAACGGCGCGGGGTGTTTTGTCTTTGAAGATGCGGGTGGGCATCCACTGCGGTCGCTATATTAGTGCTGACATCGGTACCCCGCTGCGGATGGCTCACGTACTGCTGGGGCATTCAGTCCAGCAAGCCAAGCAAGCTGAGGGTTCTGGAACTGTGGGGCGGGTGTGTGTGACGGAAACTGCTAGAGAGTCTTTGGGAGAGCAATTTCGTTTTGAACCCGGGAAACCGGGTTATTTTTTGGTGGCGGACGATTTCACGGACGATCGACTCGGAGAGTATGATATCACTTTGACTGGGCGGCGGATGCCGAGTTCGGTATTGCTCGATCGCAGCGTTGCGGGCTTGGTAAAAGAAATCGGGGAAGCTGTGAATCGGCTTGAACCCCTTGCTAGTTATATTCCCAAAACTATCCTGAGACTGCTGGTGGAAAATGCAGACAGGCGCAAAATACCGCCGGATTTTCCTGAACCGACGGTGATGTTTGTCAACTTGATTGGTTTACCGGAGTCTGTGGACAAAGCTTCGCTGGAGGAAGAAGTCAATCTGATAGTGGCTTTTTCTCGGGTGTTTGCGTCGATTGATGCTGTAGTCTCAGCTAAAGGGGGCGTGTTGCAAAAAGTAACGGCGCACTTAGACGGTTCGGATATGCTGATTTATTTTGGCGTGCCCGACGCTCACACGGATGACGCCAGCCGCGCGGCTAGTGCGGCGATTGCGATCCGAGATCTGATTGTAGGTTGGCCTCTGGTAATTATCGCGGGTGAAGAAGTAAAAGTAAGCTGTCAAATTGGGCTGTCGCGGGGACCCGTGTTTGCTGCTGAGGTTGGGGAACCGCGAGGGCGCAGGGAGTTTAATATCCTCGGCGATACGGTGAATACGGCGGCTCGGTTGATGAGCAAGGCGGGGGAAAACCAAATTTTGATTGGTGAAAGGGTGTTTGAGTCGATCGAGCTAAACTTTATTTGCGAGGCTTTGGGATCTCTTGCTCTGAAGGGGAAATCTGCTCTGACTCCGGTTTTTGCTTTGCAATGTGCAAAAGGGGAGAAGGGAAAAGGGGGCGTTTAAATAACTTTGCGGGGTAATAGTTGTACAAGTTTTATGGTTCACAAAGCCAAATACAGCACAACCATTTTCCACTGTGAATACTAAATGTTATTTTTATAATTTTTTACGAGAGATCACGATAAAAACCGCCACTGCGTCAGATCAGTTCCGGTTGCATCGGAATGATTTAACCGCAGAGAACGCAGAGAACGCAGAGAACGCAGAGAGAGATGAATAATTCCGATGAAGGACGGAATTAATATCACTCGCATAGACTAAACTCCGATCGATACTTCACCGTGCCGCTGCAATCCTGCAAAGCTCCACTTTCTAACTCCAACACCATAAACGCTTCATCGGGCACATCATATTCACATTTTAAGCTCTTTCTACTAGCAGGAATAAACCCAAAACGCGGATAAAAATCTGGATGACCAAGCACAACTACTGCCTGAAATCCCGATCGCCCGCACTCTTTTAAACCGTGCTGGATCAGCAGCGTTCCTATACCTTGCCGCTGATAGTTGGGTAGAACTGCGACTGGCGCCAACCCTAGAATCGACAAATTCCTGGAACATTTTCCTTCCACGACAACCGGACTGAAGAAAATGTGTCCGACAATGCGATCGGATTGTACCGCAACGAAGGAAAATGTAGATGCAATTACCCGCAATTTATCGACTAAGTTAGCCTCATTTTTTCGCCCGAATGCCGCAATATTAATGTTGCCAACAGCTTCTACATCTTCTGGCTTTTCGGTACGGATATCCATAGCTTAGATTAAGTGTTGTGCAGCCGCTCTGGCAGACGAATTACTACAGAAAATGTTTCTATCTTGCGATCGCGATTTTAATCAAATTATAGCGCCCCTGAAGCCTTTTTCCTCTTTTTTAGTTATATGTTTTTGGCAAGCAATTATACAACGACTTGCAGATGAATGTCAAATCATCGCCAAAGTTGATCGCTTCCAATCTTCACGCCCGATGCGGAACCGCTTAACTCTCCTTATTGCGGTACAAGCTGACTGGAAGACAATCGCTTAATGCCCTCCATCGCTGTAGTTTCTCCGGCTTTGTCACCGCCCTCACGAGCAATTTTTAAAGCTTCCTCGTAGGATTCGAGAGCTTGAGCATTTTGACCGAGACTTTCATGAATTGCGCCCATATTGTTGAGCAAGCGTCCGATACTTGTCTTGTCACCGATTGCTTCTAACATCGGTATTGCTTGCTGAAAATATATCAGCGCTTGAGTATCTTTGCCGAGTTTGCGGGAGGTAAGTGCCATGTTGTTGAGGAGGCGGCCGACGCCAGCCCGGTCTCCGATTTCCCGGCGAATTGCTAAAGCCTGGTGGTAAAATTCCATCGCTCTATTAAAGTCGCCGATGTTGTAGTAGACGCCGCCCATATTATTGAGGGTACGGCCTAAATCGCGTTTATCGCCCGATGCCGTGCGAATCGTCCGCGCTTGCTGATAAAATTCGATCGCCTTGGCGTAATCTACCTGTTCTGCGTACACGGCCGCGATGTTGTGGAGGGATTCTCCAATTTCAATTTGGTCGTCGGTAGTTTTGGCAAGTTCCAAAGCTTCTTGGTGCAGTTTCATCGCTTCGGAAAAATTGTCCCCAATCCGGTTGACGAAACCGATGAGATTGAGAGTGCGCGCGATACGACGCCCTCCGCTGATTTCTCGGTGAATGACTAAAGCTTGCTGCAGAACTTCCAAAGCTTTGGGCCTCAAACCCATTTCGCCATAAACTTCCCCCATATTGTTGAGGGTTTCTCCGATTCCTGCTTGGTCGCCGAGTTGCTTGCGAATTGCCAAAACTTGCTCAAAAGTCTCGATTGCTTCTCGAAACAAACCCTCCCGGTGCTGTTTTACTCCTGTTTCAAAGAGTTCGTCTGCTTGCGTTTTGGGGTCAGTTGCCTGAGCGTGATCGATCGCTTGGGCGCGCCTCGCATTTATAATTGGGGCATAAGCGCGGGCGTCTGAAATTGCCAGCAAGCTGAGTGCGGGCGATAACACAATACTTATAGCTGCGAGATAGCTGAAGTGATAAGAGCGGCAGTGCACCGATCGAGTCCTCCAATAGCTAAGTGATAACTATTAAGATAGAGCTTTTTGGGGTGTTCCTGCCGAATTTTTTCTCAATCCCTAGGTTCCGATACCAGTTTCAAAAAAGAAGGCAACTGTAGACCCGTGCTTCAAGCCCATACATCATCAGTCGTTCCCAATTCTTCAATCCAAAATCTAAAATCTAAAATCGCATGACTGGGTTTTTGTCTTGCCAGACGGCCATAATCAGCGGCATATTGTTGAGAGCGGATATGACAGCAAAGTTTTTGCTGGGTGGAAGCGATACTTTTTCAGAACTTTGCAAGATGATGTCCTGTTGGTCAACCGTGATCCAAGCAATTCCTGACAAAACTTGAATTTCTCGATGAGTTTGAGGCAATCGGTATACCTCGTTTTCCATCAGAATAATGCGATCTGGCGCTGCACATTCGGAAGATATTTGAAGCATAGCATCTCCTACTTGGTAATTGGTAATTGCTAATTGGTAATTGCTAATTGGTAATTGCTAATCGAGGGCTGTATTTCACTTCATTTCCACGCAACCCACACACTACTATTGGCAATAACGCCGATCGATCCAAGCGCGCATTTCATCATCCGTTGCCACACAGGTAGAGCGACCTGTAGCCCGATCGCAACCGTGCCACCAAGTGTTACCATAGCGATCGCACGTCTGCCAAATTCTCAGTTCGTCCTCACTAGAAATGAGGTACAGCAAAAACTGCCCAATTTTTTTGATAGCTGAAAAGAGAGATAGCCCTTTATATTTTTCGGATGGTTTAGCTCGATCGGCTATCAAAAAAAACATCATTATTCGGGGGTTTATGCGACTGTTGTAAGTAGACATAGCCAACACCTTAAAGTGATAACTCCTACAAAAAATGCACCAATAAAATTATAAAAAATAGCTGTTAACGGCAATAATTTGATTGCAATTACAGCACAATATTGTTGTCGTGCAAGCCCTGTAAAAGTCTATCTGTTACCTGATAAATTAACCTTAACTCTGCGGCAATTGACAATCAAAGCATTGCTTGCATAGGTTGTATGAATAAAATCGATATATCGAAGGCCTTGTGACAATTTGGATACTACTGGCACAAACGCTATGAACGAAATCAATACGCGGCGGATGAAACTCTCTCAAATTCAGGCTTTGATAGCTGTAGCAGACTGTGAAAACTTTAGCGAGGCCGCTTTGCAATTGGAACTGTCCCAATCCGCCGTCAGCCACGCCATCGCCTCTTTAGAAACAGAATTGGGAGTGCAATTGTTCCACCGGGGGCGACACGGTGCTCAACTGACGCCAGTGGGGCAAAGGGTAGTGAGTCACGGGCGTCAAATAGCCTGCGCCTTAGAAATGATGGTCAAAGAAGCGGATTTAGAAAAAGGTTTGCAGGGAGGCCAGGTACGGATAGTTACTTTTCGGAGTGTCGCAACTCATATCCTACCGGGTATTATTGCTAAATTTCGCAGTTGCTTTCCCAAAATTACGGTTAGCATTACCGAAGTTTATTATACCCAAGCTGTGGAAGAGGCTTTGCGATCGGGCAAAGCAGACATCGGCTTTGTCTCTCTTCCCATCTCCGATGAATTTGAAACTAGGGAAATTTTGCGGGACAAATATCTGGTTTTGCTGCCGCCGAAGGCGCAATGTAAAAGTGCTAAGATTACCTGGGAAGAATTAGCGGCTTATCCGCTGATTTTGCAGCCGATAGAAAATGCTTGTTCGATACCGCTTCGCAAGTATTTGACAACTGCAGAATTTCCCATAAATATCGGTTACGAACTCAGCGAAGATTCAACGATTGTCAGTATGGTGATGCAAGGTTTGGGTGCAGCTATTCTGCCCCGTTTGGCCGCGGAACCGATACCGTCTTCGGTGAAAGTTTGCAGTTTACCGTCGGATTTTGAGAGGGTAATCGGGGTGGCTGTTTTGCGGGATGGGCTGTTAATTCCGGCCGTGTTTGCGTTTTTGGATTTAGTTAAAAGTGCCCCAGAGGTTGATAGTGAGGGTGAGTTTCCGATTAATCCTTCATGAGAAACCTCAGTCAGTTGTTATTGGTTATTGGTTAGATGGGGATTTTGTTACCGCGATATCAGCGGATGGACACAGATGAACGCGGATGGGATTTTATCTGCGTTCATCTGCGGTTTAAAAACAATGGTCTAAAATAGTGTGATCGCTGATTTCCTATTTCATGCGTTTTGCAACAAGACTAGAACTATCGCCTTGGTGGAATTTGATTCGACCGTCTATGGAGTTTTTATCCTTTAATTTGAGCCAACCGCTACCAAATGCAGGATCGTTCTCATCATTACCGTCCCATGTAAACTCAAATCGTTGATCCTTTCCATCTTTTACGACTTCGCCGTCAATTTCACCTGATACTAAACCGAATTGAAATTCTCCTGAACCTGTTTGATCGATCTCGATATACGCTTCAACTTCCATGTCTAAGTAATCACTATCCCACATTGCCATCTCTGTGATCCGCCATGTACCGCTATATTGCATTCCTTTCATCCTCCACTTGTATTACAGATTTTCTCCTAATGACGACAACATAGCCGAGTCGCATTCCCCATTACCCAATTCAAAATTATTCCCCGTATCTTTGCCGCAAAATAAATTCAGCTAGTGCTAAATCTACGGGTGTTGTGACTTTCAAATTCGTCTCTTCCCCCTCCACAATTTGCACTGGTAAACCGCATTTTTCAAACAAAGCTGCATCGTCGGTAACTTCCCAACCTTTTTGTCGCCCTTCTTCGTGACACTGCTTTAACAATTTCACTTCAAATCCTTGGGGAGTCTGGGCTGCCCACAAATTGCTTCTGTCTGGGGTGTCTCGCACGATCCGACGCTCATCTACGACCTTAATCGTATCCTTGACCGGGATGGCGACAATCAAGCCTGGACAGGTCAAGAGGGCCTCGGCAGATCGATCGAACAATTCAGCAGTTGCCAAACACCTCGCGCCGTCGTGAATCAACACTCGATCGGCATTGGGGGGCAAAGCCTGCAAACCGTTGTAAACTGACTCTTGCCTGGTAGCGCCACCTTGAATCAGTTCCACGGGCTTAACCAAAGATAAATCGCTCAGAATTGCTTTAAAATCAGGAAAATCGTCTGGCTGGCCCATGATGCCAATCCAGCTAATGTGCTGCGAAGCTTCAGCCGCAGCCAAAGTCCAACTCAGCAAAGGTTTAGAGAGCAAAGTCAGCAGCAGTTTGTTCCGCTGACTCCCCATCCGTCGCCCCGAACCTGCTGCAGGAATTAATAAGTGCATTTACTAACCGTTTTTAACCCAACTAGATATATATAATAAGAGCGTCCTGTACTTTTGAGTCAGTTGTTTAGCTGTCAGCCAGTAGCTTTTAAGGTCTAGAAATACTATAAGCTGATAGTTGAGAGCCGATCTCTGAGAGCTACCTCGATCAATAATAGCCCGATCGTTTATGATGCGAATACTAGCACTTGTCCCTGGCGGGATTGGCGACCAAATTTTATTTTTCCCCACTCTTGATGACCTCAAGCAGTCTTATCCCGACGCGCAAATTGATGTCATTGTCGAACCGAGGGCAAAAAGTGCTTACCGAGTCTGCAAGTCTGTTAAAGAAGTCTTAACTTACAACTTCAAAGACCGCAACGCGATGGCGGATTGGGGCAATTTACTGGGCGTAATTCGCGATCGCGAATACGAAGCAGTTATTTCCCTCGGCCAGCGGTGGACTGTAGGGCTGCTGCTGTGGCTGACTGGCATTCCGCAGAGAGTTGGCTATTCGGGAACCAACGGTGCTCGATTTCTCACGGCTGCCGTACCGCTAAAAACTGAACAGTACGCGGCTTCAATGTACCACGATTTGCTGCAAGGATTCAACATTACAAATCCTTGTCCGCCACTGGCAATTAATGTACCGAAACAGGACATTCAGTGGGCGGAAGCCGAACAGCAGCGGTTGGGCGTAAAAGAAAGCGGCTACATTTTGATTCACGGCGGTTCGAGTCAATTAGCTGTGTCTAAAGGTATTGACAAAATTTACCCTACAGACAACTGGAAGCAAATAATTGAAGACTGTCAGCAGCGGCAGCCGAATTTGCCTGTTGTTGTTGTGAAAGGCCCAGAAGATGCAGAGTTCGTGACAAAGTTAGTCGAGTTATGTCCGAATGTAAAAGTTATCTCGCCGGATGATGTCGGCAAGTTGGCTGCCACCATTGCTGCTGCTAATTTGATGATATGTACTGACAGTGCGCCGATGCACTTAGCTGTGGCGGTTCAAACTTATACAATAGCTTTGTTTGGCCCGACTGAACCGGCGAAATTGTTGCCAAAGAGCGATCGATTTTTGGGCATTAAATCTCCTACTGGCAAAATGGCGGACATCTCTCCTCAAGAGGTTTTAAAGAAGGTTTGGGGCGGCTAAGAAGAAAAGTTCGTAGTAAGGACTTTTAGCTGGTTCCCAGGCTCTCCCTGGGAACCCATATCTAGAGGCTCTGCCTCGCTTATCGGGGCTTCACAGGAGGCGCAGCCTGGGGACGAGGAATCATTTTCCGTAATTCCTCTTTCGCTCTTCGTTTTTCAACAAGCTCCATCATCTGCTGTAATTCCTTCTTCTTTTGGTTTGCAAAGCGAGTGGCGGCAACAGTTGTTACTCCTCCTGCTGCTGTAGTGATAGCACCTTCCCGAACTTGATTAACATAAACAAGTCCCACACCGGCGAAAGCAAGAATTGCCGATGTACCGATGACGGTAAGGGCGACATTGTGGCTTTGGCGAACTTGTCGCAGCCATTCTTCCAGTATTTCTTCTGCAATGTCGCTATAATCTTGATCAGGTTGCGAGTTGCCGAATAAGTTAAAATTCATTTGACTGACCTCTGTTGTTTATCAATAATTGCTTTTGTGTTCTGATAAAATCCTTGCATGGCTTTAATTGAGTGAAGTTGACCAGAGGTATAAACTTAGGTCTATTAGAGGTCGGTCTAATCAAAGTATAGTCAAGGTATAATTAAACTATGGATTGGCAAGAATTTCTTAAAGGCGAATCTGGGACACATGAGTTATCTCCAGAACAAACAGAAACATTATTATCAGCACTCTTATCTCCTGAAAAAGCACCGCTAAATCAGGCACAGCTTGAAGTGAAATTAAACACATCAGATGATAATGTAAAAAAACGATTGGGAGAGATTTACAAGAAATTTTCAAAGAGTTTTCCTGAACTTGCTAGCCAACAAGGTGCAGGTAAGTTGAGGACTCTGCATACTAAATTAAAACAAAAGTATTATCAACCATCACAACCAGTAGCTGCTACCCAAGCTTCTAACTCATCTCCGTACCCAGAAGAATTTAGATCGTTAATAGAAGAAAAAATTAAAACCTTTTGCGGTCGCCGATTTGTTTTTGAGACTTTTCAGCAATTTATTACCGAAAATCCTTGCGGTTATTTTACAATTATCGGGGATGCGGGAATGGGCAAAAGTTCGATCGTTGCCAAATACGTCTCCGAACATAAATCTCCCTGCTATTTCAATATTCTCGTCGAACGCCGCAACAGACCAGAATTGTTTTTGAAGAGCATTCGCCAGCAATTAATTGACCGCTATCAATTGCGAAATTCAGAAGAGGCCGATTTACCAACTTTACTGACAAAGGTGGCGCGAAAACTCCCTGCTGGCGAGCGTTTGGTAATAGCAGTTGATGCACTGGATGAAGTCGAACAAGAACCGGGGGGAAATCTTTTACATGTACCGAAAAATCTGCCCAATAACGTATATTTTCTGCTGACTAGACGGCCCTATAGCCTCGATAAAAAGCGACTGTTAGTAGAGGTTCCGCAAAAAGAGTTAGATTTAAGAGGCAAAAAGTATGTTAATAATAATCAAGATGATATCAAAGAATATATTGAATTTGTGATAAATACCGACTCTGAGTATAAAAATGGGCTGACAAACTGGATTCAAAGCCGCAGCATTCCCCATACAATTTTTGTCGATCAAGTGGCAAACAAAAGCGAAAACAATTTTATGTATTTGCGGTATGTTTTGCCAGCAATTGCTAAGGGCGATTACAATGACTTCAGTTTAACGCAATTGCCCGACGGGCTGCGACAGTATTATCAAAACCATTGGGTGCGGATGGGGATGGACGCTAAGCCTGGGCAATTGATGGAGATTGTCTTGTATATTTTACTAGAGATTGGCACGCCGATTCCCTGCGAGATGATTGCTGGAATTGCCGAGGAGGATGAATGCGATGTAAAAAAGGTTTTAGAAGATGAATGGGTTGAGTATTTGAAAAAGCAGAATGTAGAAGGAGAAATCTGCTATACCATCTATCATGCTAGTTTCCTTGACTTTCTGAAAGCCAAACGGGAGATGGATGCAAAGCGGAAAATTTTTAAGGAAGTAAATCAACGGATTACTGAGTATTTAGAAAAGAGGATGGCGTGAGATGGGAGAATTTGCTGAGAAGTTAGAGGCCAAACCACTTTTCTTTCAACGTGCTTATCTGGGCAGCTTACTGCCAAATTATGTCAAGTCTGGAAATTTAGGAAAATATTATCAAACGCTGACAGATTTTAACTTCTTGATGGCAAAAATTCAGCATCCTGATTTTGGACTGCAGGCACTGATTGATGATTTCAATTTGGTTGACGATTCAGAAGCATTAAGTCACCCAGAGTACAACTCAAAAAAAGTTGAAGCCCTGAACTTGATTCAAGCGGCACTGTGGAAGTCAGTGGATATTTTGACTCTAGATAAGACGCAACTCGCACAGCAATTGTTAGGGCGCTTGCTGCACTTTAACATTCCCGCAATTCAGGGAATGGCAGAGGTAGCTAAGCAGTGGAAAGCAGCACCTTGGTTGCGTCCTTTGACATCTTGTTTAACTCCCCCTGGCCGGGGACTGCTGCGCACTCTCAATGGTCACAGCAGTTCGGTAAATGCAGTAGCCGTCACTGCTGATGGCAAGCGGGCGATTTCTGGTTCCTATGATAACACCCTCAAAGTCTGGGATTTAACCACTGGAAAGGAACAGTTTACTCTCAAAGGTCACACCCGTTCGGTATATGCAGTAGCGGTCACTGCTGATGGCAAGCGGGCAATTTCTGGTTCGTGGGACAACACCCTCAAAGTCTGGGATTTAACAACTCGAAAGGAACAGTTTACTCTCAATGGTCACACCAATTTGGTATATGCGGTAGCCGTCACTGCTGATGGCAAGCGGGCGATTTCTGGTTCAGATGATAACACCCTCAAAGTCTGGGATTTAAC